>NZ_JAGQCP010000027.1:0-35458 GCF_024346255.1 Cyanobium sp. BA5m-10
GACCGTGGGCGCCAGCGAGCGTCTGGCTTCGGCCCTGCAGCGCTACCAACCGGATCCGGAACGGCTGACCTGGATCGCCCAGCTCTGTGCCAACTGGATCCGGCTGCGCCAAACCCCAGCTGCCGAAAGGCGCGTTGCGCTTGTCCTGGCCAACTACCCAACCCGCAACAGCCGCCTCGCCAATGGCGTCGGACTCGATACGCCGGCTTCAACGGCCTTGATGTTGCAGTGGCTTGCCGGGGCTGGTTACAAATTGCAGGGCCCAGTGCCTGTTGATGGCGAAGCCTTGATCCAGATGCTGCTGGCTGGACGCAGCAACGATCCGGAAAGCGAGCACCGACCCGCCCTGACCCTGCTGCCCCTTGCCACATACCAGGCCTGGTATGCCTGCCTCCCCAGCGAGGGCCGCCAAAGGCTGGAGGCGGTGTGGGGACCGCCCGAACTCGATGTCGCTCTGGTTAGCGCCGCCGGAGCTGTACCCGGCTTCCCGATCCGGGGCTTGCAGCTGGGGCATGTGAGCGTATTGATCCAGCCCGACCGCGGTTACGACAGGGATCCGGCCCTCAGCTATCACAGCCCCGACCTGCCCCCCACCCACGCCTACCTAGCCCAATACCTCTGGCTGCGCCTTGAGTTTGGCGCCCATGCAGTGGTGCATGTAGGCAAGCACGGCAACCTGGAATGGCTGCCTGGCAAGGGATTGGGGCTGTCCGCCAGCTGTTTTCCGGAGTGGGCTTTAGGGCCGCTGCCACACCTTTATCCCTTCATCGTCAACGATCCCGGCGAAGGCTCCCAGGCCAAGCGGCGCAGCCAGGCGGTGATCCTTGATCACCTGACACCGCCCCTGGGGCGGGCGGGCCTGTATGGGGCGCTGCAGCGACTTGAGGTTTTGCTGGATGAGTATTGGGAGGCCTGTCAGCTCGGCAGTGAACGGGCAGGCCCCCTGCGCCAGACCCTGGCCAAGGAGCTCGAGAGCATGGAACTGCCGCTCGGTAGCGCCGCGGAACTCGATAGCCGGCTCGATGCAGCCGATGGCTACCTCTGCGAGCTCAAGGAGGCCCAGATCCGCCTGGGGCTCCACACCTTCGGCACCCTGCCGGAGCCCGATCGGCTGGCCGAGCTGCTGCTCTGCCTTGCCCGCTGTCCGTTGGCAGCGCAACCCGGCCTCACCCAGGCCCTGGCGCAAGACCTGCAGCTCAGCTTCGACCCCTGGGGCGATGAAGACAGCACGCCCCTAGGCCAGCCAGACCAGCAACGGCTCCAGGCCGCCTTTGGCGGAGAGCTACCGCGCCTGGTGGGAGATGGGGTTGCGCTGTTGGAGGCGCAAGCACTGACCTTGGTGGAGCAGGAGCTGGCCGGTTTGCAACAAAGCCAAGCCAAGGCTTCGCCCTTGGCTGGACCCAGGCTGCAGCGGGCGCTGCAGCACCTGCGCCAGGCCCTGCTGCCCCCCCTACTGGCCTGCGGCCGCGCCGAACGGGAAGCCTTCCTGCGGGGCCTGGAGGGGGAGCGCATTGCCGCAGGACCATCCGGAGCACCCACCCGCGGCCGACCAGATCTGCTGCCGACGGGGCGCAATTTTTACAGCGTCGACCTGCGCGGGCTACCCACTGAAGCGGCCTGGGACCTGGGCCGACGCAGCGCCGAATTGCTGCTGGAACTGCACCTTCAGGAACAGGGGGAGCACCTGAGCAGCTTGGCCCTATCGGTTTGGGGCACGGCAACGATGCGCAATGGCGGCGAGGACATCGCCCAGGCCCTGGCCCTACTTGGCGTGCGACCGGTTTGGGATGGACCAACCCGCCGCATGGTGGATCTGGAGGTGATTCCCCTGAGCCTGCTGGGCCGTCCGCGGGTGGACGTGACCCTGCGCATCTCAGGACTGTTCCGCGACGCCTTCCCCCAACTGGTGGGGTGGGTCAACCGGGCCACTGAACTGGTAGCCGCCCTAACCGAACCAGAGGCGGACAACCCCCTCGCCGCCGCTTATCACCGCGAAGGCCACAGCGCCCGCGTCTACGGCTCAGCGCCAGGCGCCTACGGGGCAGGACTGCAGGGCCTGATCGACAGCGGCAACTGGGAGGAGCGGGCTGACCTGGGCGAGGCTTTTTTGAACTGGAGCAGCTGGCGTTACGACAGCCAGGCTGGGGCTTCTGGGCAGGCTGGCATCGAAGCCCAGGCTGACCGGAGCGGCCTGGAGCAGCGGCTCAAGGCGGTGCAGGTGGTGTTGCACAACCAGGACAACCGGGAGCACGATCTGCTCGACTCCGACGACTACTACCAGTTTCAGGGAGGCTTGAGTGCAGCGGTGGAACGGGTCTCAGGGCATCGCCCAGCACTTTGGTTTGGCGACCATTCCCGAGCTGCCCGGCCCCGGATGCACCGGCTGGAGCGGGAATTTGACAAGGTGCTGCGCAGCCGCGTGCTCAACCCCCGCTGGATCGCAGCGATGAAAGGCCACGGCTACAAAGGCGGCTTCGAAATGGCTGCCAGCCTCGATTATTTATTTGCCTACGACGCCAGTACCGGTCGAGTCCCTGACTGGGGCTACGGCGCCATCTGCGACCAGTGGCTCGGGGATCAGACAGTGCGTGATTTTCTGGTGCAGAGCAATCCCTGGGCCCTGCGCGACATGGCCGAACGGCTACTGGAAGCCCACAACAGGGGGCTGTGGGAAGGGGCACAAAAAAACCAGCTGGAGCAGTTGCGCCAGCTGGTTCTTGATAGCGAAAGTCTGATTGAGCAGTGCTAAGGCAACCAAGCCAACTTGATCAACCTTTTAATTCTCTGCTCATGCGTTTGAAGGGATCAATGTCGCCAGCTTTGCCGCTGGCCTGCTGGCTGATCTGGACCTGCGGGCTTGCCATCGCAGCGGCCTGGGCCTGAGCTTGAGCCTGCTCCTGCTCCTGCTTTATCGCTGCAGTACCACCAGGCACATTCACGCCCATGGCAGAACCTTTCATGCGCTGATCAAGCTCCGCCTGGGACATGGTTTGGGCGAAGGTCTTCTTAACCGGCTTTGGGACACCTCGGGTGAGATCAAAGGCTTGTTCAGCCTGGCTACTCTGGCCACCCAATCCATCAGACACCCGCTCCAGCCGCGACTCCATCGAAGCCACTTCTGCCACCATCTCCTTGTTGCCGGGGCTATCAGCCGTGCCCGGGAAGGTGCGGCGAATGGTGTTGGAGCGCCGCATGAAATCAACGTTGCCCATGCTGCTGGAAGCGTCGGCGTCCAGGAAGAAGGTTTCAACCTCCTTTTTGGGCTGGGGGGTCTTCGGGGCGGCGGCGTTGCCGTCGCGGGTGGCGAACAGGCGATCAAACAAACCCATCGTCTGCCAGGGGTAAGCGTCAGGAAACCCTAGCGGCCGAGAAGCGCTAATCCATGGGTATCGGTACCGCAACTCATCAAAAGACCACGTTGCTGCAACTCAGCGGCAATCGCATCGCAGACCAGAGGTGTTGGTGTCCAGCGCGGCTGCATTTGGTAGTCGTACCACGCCTCGGCGCCATCAAAACCGAGACGATCGGCGGCGGCGATCAACCGCTGGAAGGGCAGGCGATAGCGGGCGGGATGGGCAAGCAGCAGCAGCCCCCCCGCCTGGCGGCCCGCATCCAGCACCGCCTCAGCCTGGAGCGCTGGCCCCACCAGCGCCCGCCCCTGCAGATAGGGCTCAAGGCTGGGGTGATCGGCATCAAAGCCAAGCACCAGCACATGCACCAAGCACCCCTCGAGCAGGCAGCTGATTTCCACACCTCGCCAGAAGCTGGGCACGGCACGGCCCTCGCTAGCCGCCGCCATAAAAACCTCCATGGCAGGCCCGTGGGCGGCCAGGCTGTGGTGATCGGTGATGGCTAGGTGCTCCAGGCCGAGTTCTAGGGCCTGCTGGGCCAGCTCAAGGGGAGTCAGGCTGCCGTCACTGCAGATGGTGTGGCAGTGGAAATTGACCCGGCTAGGGCAGCAGGCCGGCGTCAGCTGGCGGAGTACGTGCCGCAAGGGGTGATCAGGCACGAGTTCAGGCATTCGCGGACAACCGCTCCGCCCGCAGCCGCCGCCAGCGGGCATAAAACTGAATCGATGCGGCCATGAAGACCACCAGGGCCACGATGAACCAGGTGGCAGCGCCGGTGGGGAATTGGTTTTTGAACACCACCAGCATCACCACGATCACCAGCAGCAGGGTGGGCAACTCGTTTAAGGCCCGCAATTGCTTAGGGCTCCAACTGCAGGCTCCCCTGTTGAGCTGGCCCATCAACCGATAGCAAAAGGCGTGGTAAGCCAGCAAGGCAGCCACGAAGGCCAACTTGGCGTGCATCCAGCCCTGCTGCAGCCAGGCGGGATTCACGCTCAGTAAACCAGCCGCACAGACCACTGCGACCACCATGCCGGGGGTGGTGATGATGTTGGCCAGGCGGCGCTCCATCAAGCCGTACTGGGCCTGGAAAGCCGGCCGCAGCGACTCCTCCAGCTCCTCAGCCTCGCGGTGATAGATGAACAGCCGCACCAGATAGAAAAGCCCGGCAAACCACACAACCACCCCCACGATGTGGAGAGTCTTGAACCAGAGGTAGGCCTCGGCGGGCCAGCTCAGGGTCAATAAGGGCATGGCGGCAGTTCAAGCAAGGGCCCACAAACTAGGGCCGCAGCAGTCAGTGGGCTGAAGCAGTCAGTGAGCCGCAGCTGTGGCCCGGATCGCCGTCAGCTCGGCGGCGGGGATCTTCTCTAGCTGCTTCATCACCAGCCCCATGCGGTGATTACGGCGCAGTCCCTCTTGGTTGCGAGCCAGGAAATCCCAATAGAGCGCGTTGAAGGGACAGGCATCCGCTCCAGTGCGCTGCTTCGGGTTGTAGCGACAGCCCTTGCAGTAGCTGCTCATCCGATTGATGTAATTGCCGCTGGCGGCGTACGGCTTGCTGGCCAGCATGCCGCCATCGGCAAACAACCCCATGCCGAGCACGTTGGTTTGCATCACCCAGTCGTAGCCATCAATGAACATGCGGTGAAACCAAGCGGTGAAGGCCTGGGGATCGAGGCCGGCGATCAAGCCGTAGTTGGCTAGGACCATCAAGCGCTGGATGTGGTGGGCGTAGCCGCTTACCTCGAGTTCGGCCAGCACCGTGTCCATGCAGGCCATGCCACTGCCGCCCAGCTGCTCTAGCCAGCCCGGCAACGGACGGTTAGCGCCGAAGTGATTTCGGGCGGGATAGTCGGCGCCAAACCACCAGTAGAGGCCGTGGGTGTATTCACGCCAGCCCAGGATCTGGCGAATCACCCCTTCCAGGCAGGCAAGGGGCGTACCCCGCTCCAGCCCGGCCTGCTCCAGCCGACGGATCACCTCAAGCGGCTGCAACAGGCCAATGTTGAGATAAGGGGAGATCAGGGCGTGCCACAGGGTGGGCTGGCCGCTGACCATGGCGTCCTGGAACGGGCCGAAGCCATCGAGCCGCGTATCGATGAAATGCTCCAGCACCGCCAGCGCCTGGGTGCGGGTAACTGCCCACCCAAACGTCGCACTAATCCCAGGCAAGCCAGGTTCAGAGGCGGCCTCAAGCTCCTGAGCCAGCTGGTCCACCTTGGCAATCACGGCCCGGGTGATTGCATCTGGCGCAAAGACCAATGGTTCAGGCCCCACCAGCCCCTTTGGCGGTGCCTTGCGATTCTCCTGGTCGTAGTTCCACTGTCCACCAAGCGGCTGGCCGTCATCGCCCATCAGCACGCCAAAACGCTTGCGGCCCTCCCGGTAGAACAATTCCATGCGCAGCTGCTTGTAGGGAGCAGCCCAGGCGCCGAAATCATCCCGGCTCCAGAGAAAAGCATTGGAGAGGTGCCACACCAGGGGCGTAGGCAGGGGCAGCCGTTCAATCGCTTCACGAAAGGGGCGCTCGGCTGGCTCCATCAGATGCAGCTCGCTGATCTCGTGCTCGGCCAGCCAATCCTTCAGCGCCTCAGCAAAGGTCGGGGCCTCAAGCAGGTCCACCGTCCAGCCCCGCTGGCGCAGCTCGGCCGCGAAATGCCGCATGGCACTCCACACCAGCACCAGCTTCTGGCGGTGATA
Organism: Cyanobium sp. BA5m-10; assembly: GCF_024346255.1. NCBI lineage: Bacteria > Bacillati > Cyanobacteriota > Cyanophyceae > Synechococcales > Prochlorococcaceae > Cyanobium > Cyanobium sp. BA5m-10. The sequence continues at coordinate 6,054 of NZ_JAGQCP010000027.1, forward strand.
ACGGCGTTGCTGCAGCACCGAGCTGCTCTCAATCAGCAATACCCGGGCAGTTGCGGGGGTGTGGGCTGCCAAAGCTGCCTGGAGGGGGTCCAGCTGGTCGCCCAGCACCCAGATGCCAATCACGCTCAGGCCTCACCAGCCAGCCGGCAGGCACGGCGGGCTACGGCCGCGGCATAGCCCCGCTCCACCGGACCAGCCAAGGGGCTGAGCACCCCATTGCGGCAATCCACCACCAGACGCTCGTGCTGACCCTGCTGGTCGTTTACCCGCAGCCGCAGCTGCCAGTGATGCTTAGCGCTGCGGTGGATCTCATCACCACAGACGGGCCCAACGCAGATGCCGGGGGCGCCGAGGGCCGGCGGCGTTAGGGCAGGTGAAAAAAGCAGCAGCAGCCCCAGGGCCAAGGGCAGTAGCAGCAGGGAAGCCAGACGCCTCAACTGGCCAACTCCTCGCTAACGAGCTCGTCACTTGGGTGAAAGTAATCCCACACCTGGCGGGCCAGGGCCGGCCCCACTCCCGGGGCAGCGGCGATCTGCTCTGGACTGGCCAACTGGATGGCATCAATCGAGCGGAAGTGGGCCAATAACTCCTTGACCCGTTTCGGTCCCAGGCCAGGAATATCGGAGAGGCGCGAGCGCTTCATCCTCTCGCCCCGCTGCTGGCGATGGAAGCTCACAGCGAAACGATGGGCCTCATCGCGCAGACGACGCAACAGCTGCACACCCAGCTGGTCGGGCTCACTCTCCAGGGGCTGCTTGGCCCCTGGCATAAACACCTCCTCCCGCTGCTTGGCCAGGGAACAAACCACCAGCTCTTCGTGCAGATTCAGCTCTCGCAGGGCCTCCATCACCGCCGAGAGCTGGCCCTTGCCGCCGTCAATCATCACCACATCTGGCCAATCATTGAGGCCACCGGTGTGGAGCGTGGTGTTGGCGGCCCGCCGGAGCTCGCCCAGGTCGGCACCCTCGGCCTTGGCCTGGGCCCAGCGGCGGAAGCGGCGGCGCATGATCTCGGCCATGGCCATGAAGTCGTCGGAGTGGCCTGAGCGGATCGAGCTGCTTTGAATCTTGTATTTGCGGTAGTGCTGCTTGGCCGGCAGCCCATCGATGAACACCACCTGGGAGGCCACGGCGTCGCTGCCCTGGATGTGGCTGATGTCGTAACCCTCAATGCGCCGTGGTGGGCTGGGCAGCTCCAGCAGCTGGGCCAGGTCTTCGGTGGCCAACAGTTGCTGCTCGGCGCCGCGCTGGGCCCGCTGCAGCTCATAGCTGGCATTGCGCTCCAGCAGCTCGATCAGGTCGGCTTTCTGCTGCCGCTGGGGCACGGCAAGTTTCACCTTGCGGCCGCGGCGCTCCGCCAGCCACTCCTCGATCAGGGGCTGCTGGGGTAGGGCGTGCTGCAGCAGCAGCTCGGGGGGAATCTCCACCGGCTCCACCTGGCTGTAGTGCTCCTCCACCACCCGCTGCAGGATGCGGCCGGGCTCCAGGGGCTGGCCATCGGCGCCTACGGCATCAGCGGTGAAGCCAAGCCGCCCCACCAGCTTGCCGGCCCGCATCTGGAACAGCTGCACCGCCGCCACCCGCTCATCGGCGGCTAAGGCCACCACATCACGGCTCACCGAGCTGTCGCCGAGGCTCATCTTCTGATCAGCGGTGAGGGTGTCGATGCCCTGCAGCTGGTCGCGCACCCGCGCGGCGCTCTCGAAGTCAAGCCGCTCGGCATATTTGCCCATCTGCTCATTCAGCAGCTCGAGTAGCTCCTCGTTGCGCCCTTGAAACACCATCGCCACCTGGCGCAGGGTGAGGTGGTAGGCCTCGGAGCTGATCTTTTCCTGGCACACCCCTGGGCAGCGGCCGATGTCGTAGTTGAGGCAGGTGCGCTCCCTGTAGAGCGGCTGGGGTCGCTGACGCAGCGGAAAAACCCGCTTCACCAGGGTGAGGGTGCGGCGCAGCAGGCCCACATCCACGTAGGGCCCGTAAAAGCGATCCAGGGGCGAGCGAAACCGCCGCCGCCGGGTGATGAAGATGCGCGGGTAGGCCTCGCTCCAGGTGATGCAGAGATAGGGATATTTCTTGTCGTCTTTCAGCAGCACATTGAAGTGCGGCTGGTTCTGCTTGATCAGGTTGGATTCGAGCGCCAGCGCCTCGGCTTCACTGTCGGTGACGATGAATTCGATCTCACACACCTGGCGCACCATCAGGGAGATGCGCGGGCTGTGGCCATGGCCGCTACCGCTTTGGAAATAACTGCGCACCCGATTGCGCAGCACCTTGGCCTTGCCGATGTAGAGGATGCGATCGCTGGCATCGCGCAGCAGATAGCAACCCGGCTCGGAGGGCACCTCCTTGAGCCGGACCTTGAGGCGTTCGGGTTGCTGCAGCAGGGGCAGGCTCAACCGCCGTATTGCCAGCCGGTGCTGCCGAGCTCAAGGGCAGCACCATCGCGGTGCAGGGTGGCCGTCTTCACCTCGCCCACGAACACGGTGTGGTCGCCATGGGCCACCTGACCCACCAGCTCACATTCCACCGCACCAAGGGCGTTGTCGAGAATCGGCAAGCCCAGCTCACCGAGGCTGAAGGGGGCTGCATCGAAGCGACCGCCCATGCCTTTTTGGGGTTTGAAGAAAACTGCGGCCAGGTCCTTCTGGTCAGCGGCAAGGACGTTCAGGGAAAATTTCTTGGTGCGCTGAATGATGCCGTTGCTGGTGCTGTCGGCCCGCACAGCCATCACCACCAATGGCGGCTCAAAGGAGCCTTGGGTCACCCAGCTGGCGGTGAAGCCATTGACCTCATCCCCCTCAGCTACGCCGCAGATGAACACGCCATGGGGAATTTTGCGCAGCAGGGTTTTCTTGGCTTCGGCGTTAAGGGCGGCGTTAAGGGCCATGGCGGCAAGAGCGCTAAGAACTACATCCACCCTAGAAACGCCTCGGGCACCCATAGGCTGGCCCGATGCGCGCCCTCTACCCCGGCAGCTTCGATCCCCTCACCCTGGGCCACCTCGACCTGATCGAGAGGGCAGCACGCCTGTTTGACGGCGTGGTGGTGGCCGTGCTGCAGAACCCCAGCAAGCAGCCGGCCTTCAGCCTCGAGCAACGCCTGGAGCAGATCGGCACCGCCACGGCCCATCTCCCGGGGGTTGAAGTGGGCAGTTTTGATGGCCTCACCGTCGATTTCGCCAGTCGTTGCCAGGCCCAGGTAATTCTGCGGGGCCTGCGCGCCCTGAGCGACTTTGAATTCGAGTTGCAGATCGCCCACACCAATAAGAGCCTGGCCCCCCAGGTGGAAACCCTGTTTCTGGCTACTGCTGTGCACCACAGCTTCCTGAGCAGTTCAGTGGTGAAGGAGGTGGCTCGCTTTGGCGGCGATGTGCGTCACATGGTGCCCCCCAGAGTGGCGGAAGACCTGTGCAGGCTTTTTAATCGGACATCTGTTTAGAGCTGTACATGACCGAGCCCACCATCACCGTGCTGGATCAGCTCGATCAGCTGGAGGAGATCGTGCTGGAGGGCAGCCGCATTCCGTTCAGCGGCGGACGGCTGGTCAATGAGCAGGACGCCATTGAGGTGATGGATGCCCTGCGGGAATCGTTGCCGGGCCAGCTGCAGCAGGCCGTAGCGCTAATCCGCCAGCGTGAGGAATTTATTGGCCAGGCGCGACAGCAATCAGACGAGATCATTGCTGCTGGCAAAAGGGAGCGGGAGCAGCTGATCAACTCTGCCGCCATTCGTCAGGAGGCAGAGCGGCAGGTGGGTGAGCTGCGGGATCAGGCCCGCCAGCAGTGCGAGCAGCTGATGTTGCAAGCCCGCCAGCAGGTTGCCCAGGCTGAGCAGGAGCACCAGGCCCGCACGGCCCAGATGGAGCAGCAATTTGCGCTCCGCCGTCAGCAGCTCGAACAGGAAACGGCTGAGCGCAACCGCCAGCTGCTCGAACAGCACGATCGCAATCGTCAACAGGCGATGGCTGAACTTGAGCAGATCCGCCAAGAGGGAGTGAGGGTGCAGCGCGATAGCCAGGCAGAAGCGGAGCGGGTGCACAACGACGCCCTGCAGTTCCGCCAGCAGACCCAGCAGCAATGCGACGCCCTGGTGAGCCGCAGCCGCCAGGAGTCGGCCGCCATTCAAGAGGGTGCCAACCGCTACGCCGAGCAGGTGCTGGGCGAACTCGAGGGCAGGTTGAAGGAGATGAGCCAGGTGGTACTGGGAGGCCGCCGCGAGCTGGTGCGACTCCAGGCGCCAGAAGCTGCCGCGCCAGCTGTAGAGGAGACGACGGGCCGCCGCCGCCGGGTAGCCAACACTCTCAAGCAGCTAGCGGGCTAGGGGGGGCACAGCTGGCTGTTTTGCGCTTGACGCAACACCTTGCCAATAGTGACGTTGGGCGAGCTGGCGCCATTACTGATGGCACTTACGTAGCGGGGCCCAGCTGCAGTCATCAGCACGCCACTGATGGAGCGCACTCCGCTGATCGTGCCTGTTTTTCCAAAGAACTGCCCTTGCAGGGAGGTGCCCACATAAAGATTGCGCAGGGTGCCCCGCTGGCCCGCAACCGCCATCGACGCCAGATAGGCGCGGCCGTAGGGGTGCTGATCCATGCGCATAAGCAGCGCAGCTAAGAAGCGGCTGGTGAGTCGGTTGGCGCGGTCGAGGCCGCTGCCATCGGCAACGCGAACACCCTGCATCGGCAGGCCCTGTTCGGTGAGCCAGAGCATTTCAAGCTGGGTGGCTCGGGCCAGATCCCAGGTACCAGCGCCCTGCCTCAGCAGTACTTCGGCGGTGAAATTGTGGCTTTCGGTGTTAGCCAGGCTCAGCAGGTTGTGCATCGGAGCCGATGGCTCCTGATGCAGCAGCACCGCATCAGCGGGCAGGGGAGCGCGAGCCGAAACCAGTGACACCTGCGCCTTGGTCCCCCGCTGAACCATGGTTTTCTGCAGCAGGGTCTGTAGTCGCGAAGGCGGATTCATCACCGCCTCGTTGATGGCATTGCTGGTGACCGCCAGCCGGGTGATCGGCGCGCCGTAGGCGTAGTAGCGGTCATCTGGGTGCCAACCTTGGGGCCACCAGGCCTGGCGAGGCTCCTCGGCGATCTGCAACCGCACCAGCGAAGGCGTCTCACCACTGCTGCCACCCGATCCCATCGCCAACATGGCGAATCGCTGCAGCTGGGGCAGGGCCAGGTCGGGGTCGCCCTCTCCGGTGAGGCGGAAGCTGCCATCACCCAGCCGCCAGAGCTGGGTATTAAGGCGATAGTCAGGGCCCAATCGGTCTAGGGCGTAGGCCGTGCTCACCAGCTTCTGATTGGAAGCAGGAATGCGGGGCCGGGTGCCGTTGAGGTCGGCCAGCAGGCGGCCCTGGGCATCGGCAATGGTGATGCTCCACACAGAAGCCTCGCCTGCCACGGTGGCAAGCAGCCGCTGCTGCAGCGCCGGACAGCTCAGCTGAGCCTGAAGCTGGGGCAGGCCAACCGGTGGGGGTAGGGGCGGCAAGGACGCCAGGGGCACCTGCTGGGCCAAGGGCACCTGCTGGGCCAAGGGCACCTGCTGGGCCAAGGGCACCTGCTGGGCCAAGGGCACCTGCTGGGCCAAGGGCACCTGCTGGGCCAAGGGCACCTGCTGGGCCAAGGCAGTGGCTGGCGCACCCGCCAAAACGAGCACTAGGGCATGAACACCAGAAAGGCGCAGCAGAAGCTGACGCTTAGCAGGGGTTTTGAGAGGGGCCATCTCAGCCACCTCAAACCTGGAGGCCGCTAACCGTGCCGCCCACGCGGAATTGCTCCCCCTCTATTTCCACTGGGGCACCAATCTTGATGGTTTGGTTGCCAAAAACCACACCGCCAGCACTCTTGCGGCCCTGGCCCTGGAGCACAAAACGAGCATCGAGGCTGCCCAGGGTTGCCTGGTTGGGGTCCACAGCCGTCACCACCGATCCGTTGGGTTGGACCGCCACCAGGCGCCGCTGCAGGGGCAATACCTGCTTGATCGCCACCGAGCCATGGGGCTGGTTACGGATCACGATTGCAACCTTGCCCTCCTCCTGGGCGGCCTGAATCAAGGCCCTGGGATCAGCAACCGGCACGCCACGCACATCCACCAGCACGGTGACTGGGGTGAGGCCACCGGTGGCCTGAGCCACCGCTCCGCTCAGCTTGGGGCTCCAGATCACCCCTGCGGCAGCCAGGAGCACCGCAACTCCGGCTCCGATGTCAACAAGGCTCCAGGAGCGTCCTTTTGCTGCAGGGCTCTGGTCGCTCTCGGAAGCCATCGACAAGGTCTGCGTTTGGCGAAGTGTACGGAGGCTGGCCGGTTAGATCCAGTGCAAGTGGGTCCGCAGGGGGCTAGTTGCGCAGGCCTTCGATGAAAGCGTCCATGACTTTGAGGTTGGCGCCGAGCCCCAGGCCGGCTTCACCCGCCATGGCTAACGCCCGTTGCTCCATGTCTGGCTTCTGGTCGAAATTGCAAACAAAGCGATAGCCATCGGCATCGCAGCGATACAGCTCCCACATCCCCGGACAGGCCCGACGCAGGGCCCCATCTCCTGTTGGAATCAGGGCATAGGCGCTCTGCCAGCCGGACAGAAAACCCTTGCGACGCTCCCGAGCCACACTGCCGATACCGATGGCCGCATCCTCGAGGTTGCCGTTTAACAGCAAAACAACTCCGCCGTGCAGGGCGCATACCTGCTCCACCTCCTCGTAGTCGGCGGGGGAAGGTGCCACCAGCAGCAGCACGCCCTCGCTGCCGCCGTCAGCCTGCTGAAGGCGCATCTGATCGCGCAGGCTGGCAATTCGGGTTGCAAAATCAGGGGCATCGCGTTGGGCAAGGGCAGTGGCGCCGGCATCGGCACAAAGCAGCCTCAGGCTGGGTGCGCCGGAACTAAGACCAGCCTGCAATCGCAAGGCCAAAGGGAGCAATCGCAGGCCCTCGAAACGGAGCTCGACACTCCAAAGCCCCTTGGCTCCTGCTGCCAAGGCGCTCTGAATCGCCGCCAGTGCTTCAGCTTCGGCGCTGCGCAGATCGGGGGGGAGCATTAGGCCGTCAACGGATGCTCCGACGCTAACGAGGCCGCAAGCGCCACCTGCAACGCCTGGACCAGGGCCTCAAGATCGGCGGCGCAATGCCAGGGCCCGAGGCTGATGCGCAGGCCACTTGCGGCGTCGGCCTCGCCATAGCCCAGGGCTCGGAGCACGGAGCTGGCAGCCGATCCAGAGCTGCTACAGGCCGAACCGCTGCTCAGGGCGAAGCCCTGGCGGGAGAGCTCACGCACCAAGTTCCGGCCGGAAAGCGGCAGGCCAGCGTCGCTAGCCACCAGCAGGCTGAGGTGGTGAGGCAGGCGGGAGTCGCCCGGGGGCGGACCGCTCAACCGCAGCCCGGGAAGGCTCAAAAGCCGATGCAGCACGGAGTCGCGCAGGGGTGCCAGCGAAGGCGTGGCACAGCTGAGCTCCAGGGCCTTGGCGAAGCCGCTCAACAGCACCACAGGTTCGGTGCCGCCACGCCTACCGCCCTCTTGGCCGCCACCACCAAGCTGGCCCTGGAGGGCGAGGCCACGACGCACCAGCAGCAAACCAACCCCCCTGGGGCCCTGCAGCTTGTGGGCCGCCCCACTCAAAAAATCAATGGGCAGCTGGCGAAAATTGATCGGCAGGTGGCCCAGAACCTGCACCGCATCAACGTGCAGCAGCACCCCCTCCCGCCGGCAACAGGCCCCGATCGCCTCAATCGGCTGGAGGCTGCCAACCTCGTTTTGGCCCCAGATCACCGAAACCAGACGGGTTGGAGGCACCAGCAAGCCATCGAGGGCGTCGAGATCAAGCAATCCCTGCCTATCCACCGGCACCGCTTGGACGCTCCAGCCGCGCTGCTGCAGTTGGGCAGCTGCCGCCAGCGTGGCGGGATGCTCGACCGCCGATATCACCAGCCGGCCGGGTGTGAGGCCAGCAGCAGCGCCGAGCAGGGCCAGATGAATGGCCTCGGTACCACCGGAGGTCACCACCAGTTCATCTGGCTCGCAGCCCAGCCCAGCAGCCAGGCTTAGGCGCGAGCGTTCGAGCTGCTCTGCTGCCGCAAGGCCAGGGGCGTGGAGGCTTGAGGGGTTAGCCCAGGCCGTGGCCTGGGCAAGGGCCATGGCCTCCAGCACCTCAGTGGCGGTGGGAGTGGTGGCGCTGGTGTCGAAGTAGCCAGCCAGGGCTGGCAGCTGACTGGCCGAATAGCCCACCTAGCCTCCCTGGGCTTGATCCAGCTCAAAGCGGGAGCGAATCCGCGATTCAAGGGAATTGGTGGCCAGTGCCACCAGGTCGTCGAGGGAGCTGCTGTTGAGCAGGGCATCAACCCTGGCCCTGGCTTCGGCTGAAGGGCAGGCTTCAGGTCGGATGCAGCCATTGATGCAGACGCTGGCGCAGTCGACTGCAGGCGAGGCGTCTGGAGAAGCGTCTGGTTGCTGTTGCACCGGGGCGGCGGCCTCGAGTTCACAGGGCTCATCGCCCCAGAGCTCGGGGGTCACGACGCCATCAAAAACAGCCACAGCGGGGCCCGCCATAAACACATGACCACTGGCTACATCCCAATCAATTTCCAGGGGCCCGCCTGGGAGATCGAGGCGCGCGCAGCGTTCAGCCAGCCCCAGCAGATGGGCTACCACGAGGGTGGCGCAAGCACCGGTGCCGCAGGCCAAGGTGGGGCCCGCTCCGCGCTCCCACACCCGCATCACCAGGTGAGTGCGACTGATTACTTGAACGAAATGAACGTTGGTGCGGGCGGGGAATGCGGGGTGAACCTCGAATGCCGCGCCATAACGCTCCAAATCCACCGCCTCAACGTCGTCAACGGGGATCACAACGTGGGGATTGCCCATACCGGCCGCCCCGACCGCAAACGAGGTGCCAGCCACTTCCAAGTTGCCCTGGGCCAGCCCGTTATCGCCGCAAGGCAAGGTGGTCGGAATACCTTCAGGATCGAGAAAGGGGGCTCCCATGTCGACGCGGATGCTGCCGTCCTGACGCAGCTCGGGAACGATGCGCCCCGCCAAGGTTTCGATCTGCCATTGACGCCCGGGAACATCGTCATCGCTATCGGCCAGAAAGCGGGCCAGGCAGCGCATGCCATTGCCACACATCTCAGGTTCCGTGCCATCGGCGTTGAAGATCCGCATGCGCAACTCCCCGCCCTGGCGGGGCGGCAGGGCCAGGATCACACCGTCAGCGCCAACCCCGAAGCGGCGGTCGCAGAGGCGCTGAATACGGTCCGGGGTGAGGCCGTAGCTGGCATCGGTGCTGGAGGCTCCCCTGCCATCAAGCATAAGAAAATCATTTCCCAGGCCTTGATATTTGCTGAACTGGAGCACGATGGGGGCGAGCGCAGCCACAGCTAGATCTTATGCAGAGCTTTTTCGAGAAGCGGGCCACCGCCCTCGATACCTCGCAACCCAGCATTCGGCATTTGCAGGATCTGATTCGCCATAAAACCCCGGTGGCGGTCCAGGTGCCGGGTGTGGGGGAGCTTGAGGGAATCCTGCATTGGCAGGACATCGACTACCTGGCCCTCAAGCAGGACGAAAATCGTCCCCTCACCCTGATCAATCGTGCGGCCGCGGCGACGATCCGTGCGCTCGGCTGAGCAGGAGTCATCCAACTGGGCTGTGGCACGATCAAAGCCCTGATCCAGCCTGGCTGCCGTGAGCGACGCCCCCCGCTACCAACCCCAGGCCCTCGAATCGCGCTGGCAGCAGCACTGGGAGAGCGCGGCTCAGCACCGCACGCCAGCCATGCTGGATGGGTCCTGCGGCGACAGCTATTACGCCCTGTCGATGTTCCCCTATCCATCGGGGAACCTGCATATGGGTCACGTGCGCAATTACGTGATCACCGATGTGATCGCCCGGGTGCAACGTTTACGGGGCAAGCAGGTGCTGCATCCGATGGGTTGGGATGCCTTTGGTTTACCAGCCGAAAATGCGGCCATCGAGCGGGGAATTGAACCCGGCATCTGGACCGATCAAAACATCGCCTCGATGCGGGAGCAGCTGAAGCGGCTTGGCCTCTCCATCGACTGGGATCGAGAGCTAGCTACCTGCCATAGCGACTACTACCGCTGGACCCAGTGGTTATTTCTGCAGTTTCTAGATGCAGGGCTCGCTTACCAGAGAGACGCAAGTGTCAACTGGGATCCCATCGACCAAACGGTGCTTGCCAACGAACAGGTGGACGGCGAGGGCCGCTCCTGGCGTTCCGGAGCCCTGGTGGAGAAACGCAAGCTGCGCCAGTGGTTTCTCAAGATCACCGCCTACGCCGACCAACTGCTGGACGATCTGCCCAAGCTCGAGGGTTGGCCGGAGCGGGTGCGCACCATGCAGGCCAACTGGATTGGCCGCAGTACGGGCGCCGAGCTGCACTTTGAGGTTGTGGATTCATCTGGCGCCGGCACCGGTGAACAGATCACCGTGTTCACAACACGCCCGGACACCATCTTTGGCGTCAGCTACCTGGTGCTGGCCCCAGAACACCCCCGGGTAGCTGGACTGACCACCGCCGAGCAGACGATCCACGTGCAGGCTTTCTGTGATCTGGTGAGCCGCCAAAGCGAGCTTGAGCGCACGGCCGACGACAAACCCAAACGGGGTGTGTCGATCGGTGCCCGGGTGCGCAACCCAGCCAATGGCGCCCTTATCCCCCTCTGGATCGCCGACTACGTCCTCGCCGACTACGGCACCGGCGCAGTGATGGGGGTCCCTGCCCACGACCAGCGCGACTTCGTATTCGCGCGGCAGTACGAATTGCCGGTGCAGCAGGTGATCATTCCCCAGGGCAGCGACGAGCACGCCTTCGAAGGTGGTGCCTGGACAGAAGCCGGGGTTTTGATCCACTCCGGTTGCTTCGATGGTTTACCAAGCGGTGAAGCCAAAAGGGCGATCACCGAGGCAGCTGCGGGTCAGGGTTGGGGCAATGCCAAGGTGCAGTTTCGTCTGCGCGACTGGCTGATCTCGCGCCAGCGCTACTGGGGCTGTCCCATCCCGGTGATCCACTGCGAAAGCTGCGGTGTGGTGCCCGTACCGGCCGAACAGCTGCCGGTGGAGCTGCCGGTGGGGGCCAACCTTGAGGGCAAGGGCGGATCGCCCCTAGCCCAATTAGAGAGCTGGGTGAACGTGGACTGCCCTTGCTGCGGCAAGGCGGCGAAGCGTGAGACCGACACCATGGACACCTTCATGTGCTCCAGCTGGTATTTCCTGCGCTACAGCGATCCCCACAACACAGACCTTCCGTTTACACGCGAGGCCGTGGACCGCTGGTTGCCGGTTGATCAATACGTGGGCGGGATCGAGCACGCGATCCTCCACCTTCTCTATGCCCGCTTCTTCACCAAGGTGCTGCGAGACCGGGGCCTGCTGGGCTTCGATGAACCCTTCATCCACCTACTTACCCAGGGGATGGTTCAGGGCATTACCTACAAGAACCCCCACTCCGGCAAATACATCGCACCGGGCGATGTTGTCGATCCAAGTGACCCCCGTGATCCAATCAGTGGTGAAGTGCTAGAGACTTTCTACGAAAAAATGTCGAAGTCGAAGTACAACGGCGTCGACCCTGCCCAAGTAATTGATAAGTATGGCGCTGATACGGCCCGGATGTTCATCCTGTTCAAGGCTCCACCGGAAAAAGATCTGGAATGGGATGACGCCGATGTGGAAGGCCAGTTTCGGTTTTTACAGCGCCTGTGGCGGCTGGTGGATGGGGCCTGCGCCCGGGACCTGCAGCTGTCAGGTGTAGGGAGGGCGGTTGAGCAAACTACGGCCCAGTTTGCCAACACAACACTGACTGCATCTGAGCTGGAGCTGCGCCGGGCAGTGCACACGGCCATAGCCGAGATCAGTGAGGACCTCGATGGTGAATATCAGTTTAATACCGCCATTTCTGAGTTAATGAAGCTCAGCAATGTGATGGCTGAACATCTCGAGGCCGCCACTGCGCCCGTAGCTAAAGAGGCATTGCACACCTTGCTGGTGCTCCTGGCTCCGTTTGCCCCCCACCTGGCGGAGGAGCTTTGGCTGCGTTTGGGCGCCAATCCAGACAACAACTGCAGCATCCACGCTCAGAGCTGGCCGCACCCAGACCCTGCAGCCCTAGTGCGCGAAACTATTGATTTGGTTATTCAGGTCAAGGGCAAGATGCGAGGCAGCTTGGCGGTGCCCGCCAACGCTGATAAAGCAACCCTTGAACAGCTGGCGCTCAATAGCGAAATCGCACAAAAATGGCTGGAGGGCAAGCCCCCCAGCCGGGTAATCGTGGTGCCTGGAAAGCTGGTGAATCTGGTGCCCTAGAACCACTCAGCCACCGCTTCTTCAGCGGTGTTGACATTGGCGTGCGGGGTAGTGCGGACGAATTCAAGAGTGATATTGCGACGTTGTTCGCCGTCAGCTGCTACGGCAGTAATGGGGTACAACTGCTTGCCATCACGGAAGGGAACCTGAAGCCTGAAGGTGCCGTCTTCGCCAAGGGGCACGACTTCCTCACCAATCCGCAGGGTTGCCGCCGGATCAGTAGCTCCATAAACAATCAATTCGGCATCGGCTACTAGCCAGAAGGCTCGCTGACGAGTAGCCACACCACCAGCACCCGACTCGTTGCGGCCGCTGGCCCAAACACCGGCGCCGGAAGCATTCAGACCCTGATTGTGGTCGGAATTGGCATCCACCTCGTGGAAAGCCTCAGAACCGCGGCCTACCGCCCGCCAAGTAGTGGTGGCAGCCTGATAAACGCGCTCGTGAATACCAGGAGCTGCATTAGGCATAACAGCAGAACCAGCTGCAGCAGGAGCAGGGGCCCCTAGGGAGAAGGGCACAAACTGATCGAGGATCTGCTCACTGGGATGGAGGGCAGGTACCCGAGCCACCGAGGAGAAGGCCAATGAACGCCAACCGCCACCAGCGAGCCGGTAGCCAAGTTCAACCCGATAGTCCCGGTCGCTGAGGGGAACAGGCAGGTACCACTCGGTGGCATGGCTATTAACCACTACTTCCTGCATGGTGTGCTGGTGGGCAGCACCAGCACCAAGACCGGTCACATCCACAACTCGAAGTACCAGCTGGCTGGCACCGTCGGCCATCGCCTGGCGACGGTCTGAGTCGGAGAGCTCCCAAAACACGTAGGCCCACTGGGGATCCCTGGGCAGAAACACAACTGCCGTTTTGGAGGCGGGCCGGGGAGCAGAGCCCATCTCGGCTTCCATGCTGCGCAGACCCTCATCCTCTGGCACCTCACCATCAGGCTGGCTAGCTGGGGCCTGGGAGTCTGACCTTCCCTGAATAGCCCGCAACAGCTGATCCTTCAGCATCCGGCTATAGCGGCCGATGCCGAGGTTGCTGGCCATCTGGCGCAGTTGACGCAAGGTCAGGTCGTTGGCCTCGTAATCACCCGACATCGGAAAACCTGAAGTAGTCATAACTGCTGCTTTCCGAATAAACTCAGTCGATTTTCAGGGATTACGGCCCTGTTTCTGGAGCCTTGTCAGCAGATCGCCACGTCCGGGGAGCAAGCGGCCCCGTCAGGTATTGCCGGCAAGAGCCGATTCCAGGCGCTCCCCAGCGGGCAGCCAGGGCTACGGAAGACTTAGCTCTGTCAGCGGGAGCAAATCAAGCGATCCGCCAAGAAGGGTCGAGGCCATGGCCCTTGGCGACTTGTGTCAATGAATGGCCGTGCCCCTCCCAAGGAGCGAGGTCCGTTCTTAAACAAGGTGAACTCCGCGGACCTATCTATGCGTTGGCTGGGCCTGGTGCTGTGCCTTCTGTGGCTGGGCTGGCGGCTCCAGGCCCTGTGGCAGTGGACTCAGCGGCAATGGCGCCTAGATCCGCTCAGCAGTGAATTCCAGCAGGAACTACGCCGCCGCGGCTTAGTGGGGGTTTTGCCCTGAAAACTAAGCGCTAGCTACAAGGCGCTGCCTAAGCAATTGAATGTGGTCGTCAATGAGGGTGCGAGCCTCTTCAAGGCTGGCTACTGAACCCATGGGCATGCCACTGCAGTGCTGAATGCGGTAGGCCTCTGCAGCTGGACAGCGCCTGATCAAGCGCACGCTGCAGCCGCGATGTCGCCACTCCGCAATAGCAGAAGAATCAGGCATGGCACGCTCTGCGACCATTGCAATCAACCAAAGCTGTCCAGGGATGGCAAGGGGAAGTGTTGGTGCGACAACCAGCCTCAGGCTTTCTGGCTTAGCCGCCAAAGCTCGTTAACGGTTTTTCCTGATTCCACAGCCCGCAGACGCTTGACCAGCTCGAACATATCGGTGCTGGCCAACTCGCCATTTTCTTGCCACTCCAGGCTGCGGGGCTCGAATAATTCCTGGCGAGGCGCTCTGTCCTCTGAACGATTCATAGCTGCTGCACGTTGATTGCAAGACCATATGGAATTGATCAGGGGATCGAGACCGGTTCCAATCTTTATCAATGGAAGATTGTGTGAAGGAACACCGGCCCAGAGGCCGGCCGCAGGCCTAAATAGGCCAACCCCGCTCGAGCTCCGTGGCCCTGGTACACCGCGAAACCCCATATCCACATTGGGAGTTCGCCAGCGACTCCGGCGATCTGCTGCGGGTGGTGCCTGAGCGGGGAGGTCTGGTGACCGGCTGGCGCTGCAACGGCAAGGAGCTGATTTACCTCGATCTTGAACGCTTCCTCGACCCCGCCCAATCAGTGCGGGGCGGAATTCCCATCCTCTTCCCGATCTGCGGCGGCCTGCCGGACAACACCTTGCCCCTGCCCCAGGGGAACTTTCCCCTAGGTCAGCACGGCTTCGCCCGGCAGCTGCCATGGCAGTTGAGCGCTCTCGAGGATGGCCAAGGGATCGCCCTTGAACTCAACGACAGCGAGACAACCTTGACGAGCTATCCCTTCAGCTTTCTGCTGAGGCTTGAGCTGCGCCTGGTGCCAGGGGCCCTCGAGATCGACACCACGGTGCAGAACCGCAGCCAGGAGCCGATGCCATTCAGCTTCGGCCTCCACCCCTACTTCAACCTCAGCAACCTCAAATCTCCCCGCTTTGAGGGGCTACCGGAGCGCTGCCTAAACCATCTATCGATGGCCGACGCCGACACGGCAGAACAAATGGCGCGATTGGACGACGGAATTGACCTGTTGGTCCGTCCCAGTGGTGACGTGCGCTTGCTGGATCCGGAAGCCGGCCTGGCCCTTGATCTGCAGCTCAGCGCCCCGTTCAACCTGGTGGTGCTCTGGACCGAACCGCCCCGTGCGATGGTCTGCCTGGAGCCCTGGACAGGACCTCGCCAGGCTCTGATCAGTGGCGATGGCAAGCTTGAAATTGGTCCCAGCGAAACCTGCCGGTTGCAGACCCGTTACGCCGTTAGCGCCTGCTAAGCCCCATCAAGTTTGGCGGCCAAAACTGCGTCAGCTCTGGTTAGGCCATCCACCTTGTGGGTGTACACCTCAGCGCTGGCGTGACCCCAGCCAATGCTGAATTCGGCATGGTGACCCTCCGCTTCGCAGATCGCTCCAGCCCGGTTGAGCCAATCGAGAGCCTGCTGAAAATCAGCGAAGCTCCAGGCCTTTTGCAAGTGGTGTCCATCCACAACAACCCAACCGGGCAACTGGGGCAACAATTCCGCTAGTTCAGCGGCATCCAGGAGCGGCGCCCCATCGCGGCAGGGAAGACAGCTTTCTTGGTGGAGGGCCATGGGAAGGGCTGCTGGGAAGGTCTGTTGGGAATAGCTAAATCATGGCCCTAGTGAAGCCCGGTTGGCGGGCCCAAGACTTCCTAGGATTGGAATTATCGGCGAGGTTCATGCCGTATCCCGACTACCCGATTCCGGCGGATGAATCCCAGCGCCAAAGGGATTTAGAGCGCCTGGGGGTACTAAACCATCCAGGCGATCAGCACTTCGAGCGACTGGTGCGGCTCGCCTCGACTGTGCTGGAAACCCCGATTGCGCTCATCTCCTTGGTGGATGGCGACCGCCAATGGTTCCTTGCCCACCACGGCATAGACAGCACCGAAACACCGCGGAAGATGGCCTTTTGCGCCCACGCCATTGCCGGTGATGAAACCCTGGTGGTGCCAGATGCCCACCAAGACCCGCGTTTCTGCACCAATCCCCTGGTGACTCAGGTCCCAAAGGTGCGCTTCTACGCAGGTACACCGCTGCAGAGTCGTGACGGCCACAACCTGGGCACCCTGTGCGTGATCGACCGGTTGCCGCGCCACTTCAGCTCCAGCCAGGTGCGACTGCTCGAGGATCTAGCCCAGCTGGTGCTGCGTGAGCTTGAACTGCGCCGACTCACCACGGTGCATCCAGTCAGCGCCTTAGCAAACCGAGCAAACTTCCTGGAGCAAGCTGAGCCTGAGCTGCTGCGAGCCCGCCAGGCAGGCGAAAACCTGGCCGTGCTGGCCCTGCAGCTCGACCACTTCGACCAGATCAAGAACCGCTGGGGTCTGCAGGCCTCGGATCGCGCGGTAATGGACGTTGCCGCCCTACTGCGCTCCCAGCTATGCGAGCAGGACCTGGTGGGTCAAACCGGCGATCAGGAATTCGCCCTATTGATGGTGAATGTTGAACTTGCTACAGCCATGGAACGGGCTGATGCCATCCGCACTGGCGTCAGCGAGCTGCGGGGCGTCTTTTCGACCAGCGGCCACCAGCTAACGGCCAGTGGCGGCCTGACCCTGCTTGCCCCAGCCGATCGCCAGGCGCTTGATGCGCTGCTTCGGGCCGAACGGGCCCTAATCCTGGCGCAGGGCAATGGCCGAAACCAGATCGCCGAAATACTGGCTGACCCCCTAGAAGCAGAAAGCGTCCTAGGCTGAATTTATCCACGCCCTCCAGCGGCCAATTCTGAGCCCTGAAATCAGCACCTCAGACTTATCTCAAGCCTGGGTAAATGATGGGTCCTGGCTTATTTGGCATTTCAAAAACAGGTCAACGACCTGACCATTTCGATTGCACCGCATCAAGTTGCGGTTAAATCGGCTGCAGTCGTTTACTGCGAGGGAAACTTCGCTGGGCTCGATGGCAAAACCGCCCACGGCCTAGTGCGCTTCTGTGAGGCCTTTGAAATCAGGGCCATTATTGATAGCCAATCAGCTGGAATTGATGCAGGCCTGCTACTAGACGGCATCAGCAACGGCATACCCATCGTGGCTGATCTAGATGAGGCCCTTGCCTTGCCAGGGCCCCGCGCCAGCACCTTCATCTATGGCATGGCGCCTGCAGATGGCCTCTATGGCAAAGACGATCGCCGGGCTCTGCTGCTGGCCATGGCAGCTGGCCTGAATCTGGTCAGCGGCATGCGCGAATTCCTTAATGACGACAGTGAATTTGCCCTAGCGGCCAAACGTCATCAAGTGTCAATCCGGGATGTGCGTCGTCCAGCCGCTTTGAAGGATCTTCGCCTGTTCAATGGTTCGATCGCCAAGGCACGCTGCATTCGAATCGCCGTGCTCGGCACCGATGGCGCCATCGGTAAGCGCACCACGGCCACGGTTCTGGTTCAAGCCCTAAATGCCAGCGGTATCCGCGCCGCTTTGGTGAGCACCGGGCAAACCGGATTGATTCAAGGGGGGCGCTATGGCATTCCCCTTGATGCCATTCCGTCGCAGTTTTGCTCAGGGGAGGTGGAGGCCGCAGTGGTGGAGGCCTACTGCACGGAAAAACCTTCGGTGATCGTGATTGAAGGCCAAGGGGCCCTCAGCCATCCCGCCTACCTCTCTTCCAGCTTCATCCTGCGGGGCAGCCAGCCCCAGGCGGTGGTGCTGCAGCACGCACCGGCACGGCGGCAGCTGAGCGACTTTCCGTTTATGCCGATGCCCACGCCTGCAAGCGAAATTCGCCTGATCGAATCCTTTGCGCCAACAAGGGTAATCGGCCTAACCCTGAACCACGAGGGCATGAATGACGCCGAGGTGAGTGCGGCCATCGCCCTCTATGCGGCCGAGCTCGCCATTCCTGTTACCGATGCGGTGAGCCGACCTGCCTCTGCTCTGGTGGCAATGGTGCTGCGAGCTTTCCCCGAGTTGTGTACATCAACTGACGGCCAGCTTTGAGCGCACCGCGGCTGGAGATTCATCTCGAGCACCTACAGCACAACGCCACCACCATGGTGAATCGGCTTGCCCGCCAAGGAATCAAGGTGACCGGGGTGAGCAAGGCAACCCTGGGACTGCCGGAAATTGTGCGCACCTGGGTTGCGGCAGGGGTGCACTCCATCGGTGAATCACGAATCGAATCAATCGAATCGCTTAGCCGCTGCGAGCTTGGCGTTCCCCTGCTGCTGATTCGCTCGCCGATGCTCAGCCAGGTGGATCGGGTGGTGGCCCATGCGGCGATTAGCTGCAACAGCGAGGCGGTGGTGCTCAAGGCCTTGGCAGCTGCAGCGCATTGCCAGGGGGTGCGCCACGGAGTGCTGCTGATGGTGGAGTTAGGGGATCTGCGCGAGGGAATTCTCGCAGCAGACCTTGAGGCGATGGTGTTACTAACCCTGGCCCTGCCAAACCTGCTGCTAGTGGGCATCGGCACCAACCTGGGCTGTCAAAACGGCGTTGCCCCAGATGAAGCGAATATGGGCGAACTATCGCGTCTGATCAAAGCCCTGGAAAGGCGTTTTGGCATCAGGCTCGAGTGGTGCTCGGGAGGTAATTCAGCCAATCTTCCCTGGCTGACTGGTGGCGGCGATCCGGGCCGCATCAACCACCTGCGCCTCGGCGAGGCCCTACTGCTGGGGCGAGAGCCCCTCACCCGCACAGCCATACCAGGGCTGTATACCGATGCCATCACCCTGGTGGCAGAGGTGATCGAGTCCAAGCGCAAGCCAAGCCGTGCCTGGGGAACGCGTCACTGCACCAGTTTTGCCAAAGGGCCAGTTGCTCCCCAAAAGCAACCAGACCAACCCATGGCCATGCGAGCGCTACTTGCCCTGGGCGAACAGGATGCCGATCCGACCGGTCTTAGTGCCCCTGGGATCAGCATCGAGGGCGCATCCAGCGACCACTTGGTGGTGAGCGGAGCGGCAGAGGCGTTGGAGCCGGGCGATGAGCAGCGCTTCCAGGTCAGCTACAGCAGCCTGCTGCGGGCGATGACATCTCCATTTGTGAGCCGTTGTTTCATCGGCGGACCTGCCTAAGGTTCGCAATTGGTAATGGCCCCTTCATGCAGTCGCCCCTTCGCTCAGCTGGCAGTCCCGATGGTCCTGGAGCAACCCTCAGCCTGATTGCGGCCGTTTTGGTGGGCATCGCGATTCTGCTCAGCCAAACCGTGTTCATCGTGCCGGCAGGCAACGTGGCCGTTGTCACAACCCTGGGCAAGGTCACCGGTACCCCCCGCAGCCCCGGCGCCAACATCAAGGCCCCCCTGGTGCAGAACACTTCGCTGTTTGACGTGCGCACCCAAGTGCGACCAGAGCAGTTTTCGACTCTCACCAAGGATCTCCAGGTGATTCAGGCCACCGCCACGGTGAAATACGCCATGAAGCCTGCAGAAGCGGGGCGGATATACGAGACGATCGCCACCGATGACCAGCAGATCTATCCCCGCGTGATCCAACCAT
Source organism: Cyanobium sp. BA5m-10 (assembly GCF_024346255.1). Taxonomy (NCBI): domain Bacteria; kingdom Bacillati; phylum Cyanobacteriota; class Cyanophyceae; order Synechococcales; family Prochlorococcaceae; genus Cyanobium; species Cyanobium sp. BA5m-10. The sequence goes on from NZ_JAGQCP010000027.1 coordinate 25,582, forward strand.
CGCTACTGAAGGCACTCAAATCAGTCTTTTCGCAATACGAGTTGGTGACTATTGCCACCGAATGGAACTCCATTTCGGAGCTGGTGCAGGAGAAGGTGGCCGAGGAACTGCGCAAATTTGACTATGTGAGCGTGCAGGGACTAGACCTCACTGGCCTGCAAATCGCCGAGGAATACCGCGCCGCGATCGAGCAGAAACAAATTGCCGAGCAGCAGCTTTTGCGTGCCCAGACCGAGGTCTTGATCGCCGAGCAGGAAGCCAAGCGCTACGAAACGCTCAACTCAAGCCTCGATGACCAGGTGCTCTACAAACTCTTCCTGGACAAGTGGGACGGCCAGACCTCCGTGGTGCCAGCATTACCTGGTACTGCTGGGGGGAGCGGCAACTCGGTGATCGTCAACGGACGGCGCTGATGCTGGCTTGAATCAGCCGGTCTTGAGCAACTGCGCAGGCCAACAATGCCAACTTTCCTAGTTACCGGCAGCAACCGCGGCATTGGCCTCGAATACTGCAAACAACTACAGGCCCGCGGCGATCAGGTGATCGCCGTCTGTCGCACGCCGTCGCCGGAACTGGAGGCGCTGGGGGTGCGCATCGAGGCGGGGATCGAGCTCACCGCTGAAGAGGATCTTGATGATCTGGTGCAACGGCTAGCTGGCCAGCCGCTTGAGGGGGTGATCCTCAATGCCGGCATCCTCGAAGGAAACCGCCTGGAGAATCTCGACAGCAACAGCCTCAGGCGTCAGTTTGAAGTGAATGCCCTGGCGCCCCTGCTGCTCGTGGCCGCCCTGCTGCCGAATCTGCAGCCCGGTTCCAAGCTGGCACTGATGACCAGCCGCATGGGCTCGATTGACGACAACAGCTCCGGCTCCTCCTATGGCTATCGGATGTCAAAGGTGGCGCTGAACATGGCAGGGCGATCCCTGGCGATCGACCTGCGGCCACGCGGCATCGCCGTGGCAATCCTCCACCCGGGCCTGGTGCGTACCCGCATGGTCAACTTCAACCCCCAGGGCATCAGCCCCGAGGAGGCGGTGCGGGGCCTCCTGGCCCGCATCGACGCTCTCAGCCTGGGAACAAGTGGTGGCTTCTGGCACGCCAACGGCGAGGTGCTGCCTTGGTAGGAGCCCCAGCCACCTGGAAGCCCTTGCTGAACCAAACGCCCAGTAAGACATGACGACATCGGTAGCGATCCTGGTCAACGGCGCCAGCTCATCGGGGAAGTCAACCCTGTGCAAGGCCCTTCAAGATCACCTCACGGAGCTGGCCGATGGCGATCCTGCTGCTGCCTATGGGCTAGTGGCTTTCGATGACATCGCACTGCTGCTGTCTGACAGGTTGTTTCCGCGAAGTCTGGTGAAGCTGCAGGGGGGAGATACCAGCCGCCTGATCTCTCGAGAACCCCACGACGGCAGGGCCGCCTGGGAGTATGTCGACAACAGCCAGGCCGAAGGCAGGCATGGCGGCAGCCCCCGGATGCGCCTGGAGCTCAACCCTCTGGGACGGAGAGTGTTGGCGGGGCTGCACCGAAGCTGGGCCCAGCACCTCAAACTGGGCACAAACCTGATCATCGACCACTTCCTGCAGGAGCAGGGGTGGCAGCAGGAGGTGCTCGAGCAGCTGCGTGCCTCCGGGGCCCGGGTGGTGCTGGTGGGGGTGCACTGTTCCCTGTCCGAATTGGAGCAGCGTGAATCGGGTCGCGGCGATGGTCGGCTGGAGGAGCGACCGCTCGGCTTAGCCCGCCGCAGTGATGAGCTCTGCCACTCCCATGGGCTGGTCTACGACGTAAGCGTTGACACAAGCCTTCAGACCACCGCGGAGGCGGTGCTGATGATTCTTGAGCAACTTCAGGCCTCCCCGCACTAGGGAGAAGGAATGCCCATCAGTATTTGCGAGCCACAACAGTGGGAAACATCCGCTGTTCGTCGTGGTGCACGGCGACCACCGCGAAGCCCGCATCCTGCAAGTGCTGGCGCATCTGGGACTCCTCTCGAAAGCAGTTCCATCGGGGCGGAATCACCTTCTGGAACAGAAAGCGCTGATGCTCGAGATCACTTGCCTGCCGGGGTTGCCACTGCTCTGGGGGGGTGATGAAGCTGATCACGAAAATCCCATCGGCCCGCAGCGCCTGGGACACCTGGCGGTAGAAGTCAACGCAACGGTCGTCCTCCTGCACATAGATGTTGAGGCCGTTGCTGGTGAGCAGGTCCCACCGCTCCGTACTGCCCAACTGCCAGGCATCGCGATGCTCGAAGGCTGCCGCCACAGGTAGGCGAAGTGTGTTGCAGCGATTTTCAGCTTCACTAAGGGCCTCGGGATCCAGATCGATGCCTGTGAGCTCCAACCCCTCATGCTTGGTGTAATCCAGGCTCAGTAGATCGTCCATCAGGCCGCAGGGCAGTGACGCCAGCGCCATGCCGGCTCGCAGTTGCTGCTGCGTGACCGTTTGCGCGATCCGGAATCGCTCCTGGGTGGCAAGGATGATTGGGCAGCGGTTCAGCAGCCACGACTCAAGCTCGCTCAGGGGTGTGCCATCGCTGCTCAGGTTGGTCTGACGGCCCCGATCGGGGAACAGCAAGACATAGGAGGTCCAGTGTCCGTTCAACCCCCGGTTATCGAGCAGGAAGCGCCCGAGCTCGAACTGACCGAGGGCCGAACGTAGACGCAGCGCCTCGGGATCGGTCGCGGCACTTGGCTCAGGTTCCCTATGGCCATGCGACAGGATCTCCATCAGCGGGGTCAGACAGCTACGGGGCTGGCGTCGTGGTTCCAGGCTCATAGTGTGACCCGGGAGGACCGGACGACAGTGACTGCCATGAGCCTGCGACTTGCCCCATTCGTACTGCCGCTGCTACTGGGACTGTTCGGGTTTCCCGGGACGGCACTGGCCGAAAGGTATGCCCCTGGATCCACCAGCTCCAGCAGGCCCGCTCAAGCCGCTGAGAGCGGCTGGCTCAAATCCGAGCTGTACTTCGGTGCCCGAATCGCCAACGGGAGTTTGATCAGCCCGGAAGCTTGGGCGGAGTTCCTTGAGCAGGTGATCACTCCGGCCTTCCCCGATGGGCTCACGGTGGTTCAGGCCCTTGGCCAGATGAGGAGTTCCAATGGCGTCATCCGCCAACAACCCACCTGGGTCGTGGTGATCCTGCGGCCCAGAGGCTCCCTTGAGGACCAGCGGATCCGCTCTGTGATCAACAATTTCAGAAGCCGTTTTAAGGGCGCTGAGCTGATGCGCGTCGATATCCCTGTGACCCAGCCCCAGTTCTTCGCCAACTAACGGTCGATTAGGCGCTATTGCCCACCGATGCGCTGCCATGGAGCTGAACAGGCTCCGGCATTAGCCGTGCGCCACGATGGGGCCCAACTCGATGTTGATTATTCAAACTGGAAGTCGAGATGGGCCGCCACCCAACCCGCAGCAGCAGCATTGAAGCTTGCATGTTCAGGAGTATCGAAGTCACTCACGGACAGCATGCGGCGAACCGCCCTGGATCTCGGTCTCACCTACCGCGCCCTAGCCGATGGGGGCTGTACGCGTCAGTCTTGCAACGAGGACATCCCGCGCCGATGGATCTCAACGGCGTAGTCGGTCCAAGTGCCCTGGCCCCAATAGCGAAAGCAGCTGGTTTGCAGCAGCAACAGATGCAGCAGGGCTTCCTGGTAAGGCCCGCTGCTAGTTACGCAGGGATCTGCAGCCACCAGGGCATCGAAGCGTTGGTGAAAGGCGGCGCTGAAGCTATTCATCGGTTCCAGCACGTTGGCGTAGCCCTCCACCCAGCTGAGGTTGTTGGTCCAGGAGGCACCGGCCATCGAGAAGGAGGAATCGCTGGCCTGAAGCGCTGTGATGGCGTCTTGTACGGATTCCTGGGTAGGCACGGCACCCCTGCTTTGCTGGGCGACCTCTTGCCACAGCTTGTGTTGGTGCACAGCCTGAATCGGCGGATAGTCGCCGGCAGACAGCCCGGCGGCCTCGAGCAACTCGAGATATTCGCTGCCATTAATTGCCACCGTGGACGCCACGGTGGCAACGCCACCGCCCTCGGCGGCGATGCGCTGGTGAGCCTGAATGAAGGCCTGAGGAAATTCGTTCATCATCACGCCACCGTTCTCGCCATCGGCGATCTGGGAAACGAGGGCAGGCACGGACTTGCCGCCAAGGGGTATGGGTCCCCGCCCCAGGGCTTCGTAGTAGGGCTGCATCTGACCCACCAGCTTGGTGTCGGAGCCCTGGGTTTTGATCAGCGCCGTGATCGACGCCAGCTCACCGCTGGAACTGCGTGCCACCAATTGGTTGGGCACAAGTTTCTGCTCCTGGCTGAGGGCGGAACCATCGGGATTCTCAACGCTGTGCTCCTGCACCAGCAGCCAGCGGTAGCCGCACTCCCGCAGAGCATTGATGAATTCGTAGAGCGTGTCTGGGTGATTGGGTAGGTGCATCTCCGGCGGCGAGAAACCCTTCACTCGCTGCAGGGCCGCATCACCAAACATGGCCGCAAAGTGATGCTGCCAGGCCAGGATCTGCAGCTTGAGATCGGGAATTGGCGTGGAGGGAGCCACGGCATGGCTCCAGAAAGTGCCGAGCCACTCCACATGGGGTTGAAGGGCAGGATCACAGGCCAGCCGCTGCAGCGCTTCGAGGATGTCGTGGCGACCCATCTGCTGAAATCCCCACAGCAAATTGCCGGAGTAATCCAGCATGATCCGCGGATTGGCGCCCTCAGCAATCAGCTGGTGGATGATGTCGGCCAAACGCCGATAGCAATGGGCGAAGGCTTCTGCGTTGTGGTTGTCACCCTCTCCGGGATGCTCAACCATGTATTGGAGGTGGGATATCAGCTCTCCATTGGCACCGGCTGGAATCGTGGGCTGGTGCATGTGCAGGGCACAGGCGAAGCCTGAACGAATCTGCTCCAGCTGGAGATTGGTGGTGGGCAGAAATGCAGGCTGCTGCTGCTGCACCAGGGCGAGGATTTCTGCTTCGCGGCCAGCGATCGGCGGCAGGGAGTGGTTGCTCACAGGTTTGAGATAATCAAAGAGTGGCAATGCGCTGGCGAATCAGCGGCACTGATGAACTTGCAAGCTGCTGAGAAAGGATGGTTTGACCGCGTTCCCAAGCAGATCGACGCGACAGAAGCTCCAAATCATCAAACCAAGCTGACTTGGTCATTTGGCCGACATGGAGGCGGATGTGATAGACGTAATCAGAAATAAGAACGCCTGCAGCACTACTTGTAACCGCGATCATCATGCCTACATCTTCACCTTGTGGCAGGCCCATCCAGCCACCGACACGCTTGAGTAGGGCAGTCTGTACAAGCAGGGTGGTTGGCCCCAAGGGAATGCTGTCATGGGGGGATGGCCAGGCTCGCCAGACATCACCCGCCAGACATGGACCAGCGGCCACAATGGCAGGATCATTTTTGAGATCGTCAGTGCAATAACCTGCAGCCCATAGGGCCCCTGCCTGGCCATTGATTGCGGCCAGGCGCTTGTCGATGGAATGGGGGTAAAGCCAGTCGTCGTCGTCAGCACTGGTGATCCACTCCCCCCGAGCAACAAGCAGGCCAAGATTGCGCGCTGCCGCCTGACCAATCGGCCGGGCAGACGCAATCACTGTCGCGTTGGCTGCAAGCTCAGCAGGCAAGGCCTCAAGGTCGTTGCCATCAACGACAATCACATGTTCGATGTTGCAGTTATTTTCGTTCAGGCTACGATTAAGCTTGCTCAGCATAGGCAATCGATCAGGCAAAAGCCTGGTCGGAGTAATGACGCTAACGGTCGTCAAATTAGTTGAATTATTGCGAGCTCATCCACCCTAGTCGACCCTGGAGACCCCAAGCCCTTTGCTACCTGATCAAATAGGCAAAACCGAATGATTTGACCATGAAACTGATCAAATCAAACTTTCCAAAACTTGAGCGCAAAGGCGCACAGCACGGATGTGTGCTTGGGCCTTTGCGCACCACCAGGCCTGCGGCATCCTGGGTTGAGCCCTTGATCTACCCGCGGTGGACACTGCCCAGCTGCGCGCCTTGTTCAACAAGCCCTACGGCGCTCCCGGCCCGAGCGAGGCGCAATGGCGGCAGCTTTACGCCGAGGACGTGCACTTTAGCGATCCAACCCAGGAGAGAGATGGCATTTCGGCGTACATCAAAGCCCAGGAGGGCCTGCTGAAACGCTGTGACGACACCTACCTCACCCCCGGCGCGATTGCGATCGAAGCCAATTCAGCCTTCGTGGAGTGGGAGATGGGTCTGAAGATCAAGGGCATTGAGTTTGTGTATCCAGGCACCTCCCGGCTGCTTTTCAACAGCGAGGGCAAGATCTGCGACCACCGCGACTACTTCGACTTCGTGGGCCCCACCTTCGGTCCGGTGCCTGTGCTCGGGGGCTTTGTGCGCTGGCTTTACAAGCGCTTTGTGGGCTGAGGCAGCTGCAGAAGCCGTGATGCGCCCTTTCTCCACACTCGCTCTGCTCGCCCTGGCTACGGGGCTTTTCGGCTGCGGCACCAACAAGCAACCCAAGCCAGGACCGGCCGCCGTTAGCGGTCCCATCCGGATCGAGCTCGACCCAAAGGATCCCTCGAAGAGCTTCGGGGTGTTGCCACGGGGCGAGGAGCGCACCATTTTCAAGGTGGGTTTCGGCCGCAACGGCATCACCTGCGCGGGCAGCCGCTTCGAGGAGGGCTACACACCCCTGGGCCGCTTCCGGGTGAATGCCATCCTCAGCGGCAACACTTTCGTGATGGATCCCGCCCTGATCGCCAAGTCGGGCAAGAGCGAGGCCGAGCTGCGCAAAACGCTTTTTGGCAACATGAACGCCATCGACTTCGACGGCGATGGCGAAAACGGTGAATACGGCAGCGGCTACGTAAGCCTGGAGCCGGTGGACAGCGTCAAGCAGCCCTTCGCTTTCAACACCTACGACGGCAAGTTTCGCTGGTACAGCTTCGCCATTCACGGCAGCAACAACGACAAACGCATCGGCCAAAAGGTAACCGGCGGCTGCGTGAACGTGGCCGAGCCAGATTTGAAGCTCCTGCTCTCAGCCGTGAAGCTCGGCGATGAGGTGGTGATCAACGCCGCTGGCGGCAAGTGTGTTCAAGACGAACAGCTGTAGTGCGACACCCCCCCGGCGTTGAAGAACTCCCTGGGTTTGAGGCGGTCGTAGGTCGCCGCCAGCTCCGCTGAGGGCGCGTCGTAGGGATGGCTGAACACCGCTTGCAGCTCCTGAAGCAAGGCGGTGTCGCCCTGCTCCGCCTGTTGATAGGCCGGTGCAATCAGCCACTCGCGCCAGGTGATGGCGGGGTTGCAGCGTTTCATGGCGGCGGATGTCTCGACGAGGTCGCCAATCTGGGCACGCCAACGCTCCAGCCAGCCGCTCCATGCCGCGTCGAGGCCCTCCGAACTCGGCTCATAGAAGCTCTGCTTCAGGGCTGAGAGGTGCTCGGGGGTGGTGACAGGAATCTCCGACAACCTTCGGAAGAAGATCGTGTAATCCGCTTGGGAGCGCAGCATCAACTCCAGCAGCTCATTCACCAAGGCAGCATCAGGGGCAGCCAGGCCCAGCTTGCGGGCCCACATCGCCTCGAGCTCCTGGTTCATCGCGCCGGCAAAGCCATCGCGAATTTGATCCAGCTGCGCCAGGGCATCGCTGTTGTCAGCCAGCAATGGCCGCAGGGCCGTCCAGAACATTTGGTAGTTGGCTCCGGCGGCCAAAGGTTGGTTGAAGAAGCTGAAGTGCTCGCCGCCACCGGTCCAGGGCTGGAAGCCGGGATCGAACCGTTCGCAGAAACCGAACGGGCCGTAGTCGAGGGTGTAGCCACCGGCAGCGCAGTTGTCGCTGTTGAAATTGCCCTGGCAAAACCCCACCCGCATCCAGTGGGCCACCAAGGCAATCAGCCGCGTGCGAAACAGGCCGGCCAGCTCCAGCACCTGGTCGCTGAAGGGCAGGCTCGGATCGATCTCGGGCCGGTAGTTGCGCTCAATCAGGTGGGCCACGATCAGGCGCAGCTCGTTAAGCGCCTCCGGATGGGCCTGGCGGCGCACGCGGCGGGCAAACAGCTCCAGCTGGCCCACCCTCAAAAACGAAGGCGCCACCCGGGTTGTGATCGCCGCTGGGTTGTCGACCAGCACGTCGGGATCAAAGGAGGTGGACCCCGGCGCATACCAAGGCCGGCGCACGGTTTCGGCGCCGGATCCATAGATGGTCAAGGAGCGGGAGGTGGGAACGCCCAGGGCGTGCATGAACTCCTGGGCCAGAAATTCGCGCACGCTGGAGCGCAGCACGGCCCGACCATCGGCGCCGCGGCAGTAGGGCGTAGGTCCACCGCCCTTGAGCTGCAGCTCCCAGCGCTGGCCGTTGAACACGCCTTCAAAAACGGAAATGGCCCGGCCATCGCCGTAGCCATTGCCGGTGCCAAAAGGACACTGCTGGATGTATTCAGCGCCGTAGATCGAGAGGGCATAGCCGGTGGCCCAGCCGTAGGGGCGCATGGGCTGCCGCGCCACGCTGATGTCGCCGGAAAACAGCCGCAGGAAGGCCTCGTCGTGGGCCAGAGAATCGCTCAGGCCCAGCTCCTTGAACAGGGCGGAGCTGTGCGCCAGATAGGCGGGCACAGGCAGGGGCGTGGGTGTGACCGGCACGTAATGGCCTGAGAACACCTGACGGGGGCGGTGATCGTGGCCATCCAGCGTGGCCTGGGGATCCGGCTGCAGCGACTCCAGCAGCGAATAATCAGCCCGTTGCGCGAACTCAGAGAAGGATGTGATCGGAGTGGTGCTCACGGGGCTCGCGGGTTCTGGCCGGCAGGGATCAGTGGAGGCTAGGGATGGAGGCCTCAGCTTGAGCGATTGGGCCGATGGGGCCGCAAAGCAGCGACCTAATCGAAGGTGAATTCTTTGAATACGAACCTAGCCAAGATTTATGAGTTCTTCACCCAGCATCGAGCGCGGGTGACACGCACACTCGTTAAAAGGCGCATGATCTGTTTGTTGCCAGCTGATGAAACTACTTGAGCTGCTACAGGCCAGATTTGAAGGAAATCACTTGATATACTAACACCCAAGATCAGAAGCGGGCATTATTTGCTTGCATAGACAGTTCCATTCGCTCCAGCCTTCTGAATCTTGTTGTTAGTCTTAAAGCGGCTGCGTTCTCGATGAACGCCCCGACAATATCCTTGAAGAGAAGAGCCCGTCATGCGCGACCCTCGCGAAGATTGGCGGCGTTTCGACGCCGCCGCGATTCCGAGCAAGGATTCCACGCCGCACCTCGACTCGTTCCTGCACGAGGTGAAGACCGAAGCGGCGGGCCGGCCGCTCATGCTCCTCGACGTGGGCTGCGGCAACGGGCGGCTGAGTCGAGGGCTCTTCGAGCAGGGGTTTGCCGTGCTCGGTGTGGACATTAATGCGGGCGCTATTCACGCCGCAGAGCACAACGCAGCGACCGCCGATACCGTTGGCCGCTCGCTGCGATTTGCAGTGGCCGACTTCGCCGAGGATGCCGCGCCGCTGCTCGACGGCGGGCCGTTCGACGTGGTCGTCTGCCAACTCGTGATCTCGATCATCGGCGACGTGCGCCATCGGGCAAACCTCCTCCGGCATGCACGAGAGAATCTCCGGCCCGGTGGTCGGCTCTTCCTGTCGGCCTCGGGGGTTTCCGACACGATCAACGCCGGCTACGCGAGGCTCTACGCCGAAGACCTTCCACTGACCGGCGAGCGTCACACCTACCTCTCGCGAAACGACAGTGGCAAGGTGCTCTACCTGACCCACCACTTCACGGTGGAAGAACTAACGAACCTCCTCGAAGCGGCGGGGTTCGACGAGATCAGCGTGGTGACGGAAAGGGAAACAAGTAGTCGCCGACCAGACGA
>NZ_JAGQCP010000028.1:0-31981 GCF_024346255.1 Cyanobium sp. BA5m-10
GCTTCCACCTCCATGGCCCAACTGCCAGCTCTGGTGGCAGCAATGGAACTAGCAGCCCTGCATCCATGGGGGGTGGGCTGATGCCAATCATCTCTGCCGAACTGGTCCACGCTGGGGGTAGGCCTGCTGCCCTAGAACTCGAACAGCAGCTACTCAGCGGCCAGACCCTGCTCAGTGAATCCGCAGACCACCTAATCGAGGTGGTGGATGTGCTCAAGAGCTATGGAGAGGTGCTGGATGCTTACAGCATCAACCTGATCTTCCAAGCCGAGCAGCAGTTCCTGCTGCCCTTTCCACTGTTCAAATACCTTGATGGTGACAAAAACCCAGCCAAGATCTGGCGCCATCTGATCCACGACCGGATCAACTTCGAATACGCCGAATACTGCATGAAGGCCATGCTCTGGCATGGCACCGGCGGTCTTGATGCCTATCTGGATTCCGATGAGTTTGCGGCCAACTGCGCTGCGATCATTCGCCGTAAGACAAGAATTGATCCTCTTCTTGCTCTGCTCAACCCCCTGTTTAGGGGCTTCCTGCCCGAGCTGATTCGTACGGCTGCCACCACCCACGCTCTCGGTCAGTTTTGGCGGGTCATGAGTGATCTGTTTATCGATCTGGCCGAGGCTGAGGCAGATGGCAGGGTTGGGTCTATCGATGCTGTAGTCGAATTCATCAAGGACGGACTTGTCGCCGCCGCTGCCAACCCGATCACCTACGGAGTGGAGGTTGACGGCGAACACTTCTGGGTGCTGCCACCGGAGGCCGGTCTCACCTTCCTGGTGGATGTGGCCGTGCCCTACGTGGAGGCGGTCTTTCTGCGGGGCATGCCGTTCCTGGGCACGGTGAGCTTCAACGCCCAGGCCCAGCAGATCTCACCAGACCAAGCGCAGTTTGCCTACGGCGCCCTATTTGCCGACCCCCTACCGAGCATGGGTGCCGGCATTCCACCCAGCCTGCTGATGCAAGACATGTTCCGGCATCTGCCGGAGCGGTTGCACCAGTGGTATCGCGAGCGCACTCGGGGAGAGGGAGATGTGCGGGTGAAAATCTGCATGAGCTTCCAGAAGTCGATGTTTTGTGTCACCAATGCAGCGATACGTGGCACCTTCCCCCAGCCGCTCAATAGCAGCGAACCAGCAGCCCAGGCAGCAAACCGGGCCTATGCCGCAGCCTGGGCCTCCCGCCTGGCCACTGCCCGCACTGATTGCCTTGACTGAGTTTGCCTTGACTGAGATTGCCTTGACTGAGTTTGCCTTGACTGAGCCCCAAATGACCTTTTTTAGCTTCAAGTAATGGACCAACCCTGGACCCCGCGCCCCAAACCCGAGCAGGCCGAAAGGCTGGAGCGGCGCATTGAATTCATCGACTACGCCACCACCAGAGACTTTCTGGAGCGTCTCAATGCCCTCTGCGAGACCGAACAACGCTTCCCTGATATCAGCTTCGGGCGCACCTACGTGAACCTGACTCTGCGCGCCGAAACTGAAGACTCCCCAATCGAAGCAGCAGACTGGGCCTTCACAGCAGCCATTGATGCTCTGGTCTGTTGACTCTCCCAGTCCCCGGCAACGACACGGTGATTGATCTACAGGCGGCCTATGAAGGAGCCGGCATTCAGGCGACGCTCGATCAACTCGACCTGGAGCTGATCGGCCTACGGCCGGTGAAGGCGCGCATCCGAGAAATCGCTGCCTTATTGGTGGTCGACAGGGCCAGGCAGCAAGTGGGGCTCGAGACCAAGCCGCCCAGCCTGCACATGTCATTCACGGGGCGACCGGGCACGGGCAAAACCACAGTTGCTGCCCGGATGAGCAAAATCCTGCACGGTCTCGGCTATGTGCGCAAAGGCCATGTGGTGACCGCTACCCGCGACGATCTGGTGGGGCAATACATCGGCCACACCGCGCCAAAAACCCGGGAAATGCTCAAGAAGGCACTGGGCGGCGTGCTCTTTATCGATGAGGCTTACTACCTCTATCGACCAGAAAATGAAAGGGATTACGGCGCCGAAGCCATCGAAATATTGCTGCAGGTAATGGAGGGTAATCGCGACGACTTAGTAGTAATTTTTGCGGGCTACAAAGACCGAATGGATATTTTTTATCAATCTAATCCAGGGCTCTCATCCCGTGTAGCAAACCATATCGATTTCCCGGATTACAGCGCCGAGGAACTACTTGCCATTGCCCAGCTGGTGCTAGCTGACGAAAACTACCGCTTCAGCCAGGAGGCCACTGCAGCTTTCGCTGACTACATCCACCGGCGCATGCAGTTGCCCTTCTTCGCCAATGCTCGCTCCATTCGTAACGCTATTGATAGAGCGCGAATGCGCCAGGCCAACCGCCTATTCAGCCGCATCGGTAGCCCCCTAACCAAACTAGACCTGATGACGATCGAGGCTGAAGACATCACGGCCAGCCGTGTATTTGACGGTGAAGTAGAGGGACTAGACCCATCTCGGCCCCTCACCTAAAGTCAGGGCTGATTTGATCGCCCCATGTCCCTTACACGCCTTACCGCAGCCGGATTTGCCCTGGGAGTGGCCCTTTGGGGCGGCAGAGCGGGTGCGGCCCCCACCTGCACCTTTCTGCAACCGGTTGGGGGAAATGGCAGCTCACGGATCGTGTCCAAATCGGTGGGAGCGGCCAAGGTCACCCCGATCGGAATGGCCTTAGGTCGCACCAACTGGAACACCGACTTTCTGGTGGACCAGCCCTACACCAGCTTCAAGTTCTTTTTCACCGCCAACAGCTCGGACCCCAAGGCCAAGTACCCCGTTGAGGCCTACATGAAGTTCAGCGATGGCTCAAGCCTGCAGATGTTCAATACAGAGATAAATCCGCCGATGGGCACAGGCAAAATGTTCGGCCCCTTTGCAATCGTGCCCGGCAAGCAGGCAACCCAGATGAATTTTAAAGTAGGGGCAAGCAAGGATCCCGGTGCCTTGGGCTTCAGCTATAGGATTTCAGTGCAGGGGTGCCGCTAAATTTAATATAATTTAAGCAGAGCTTTAACGACGCTTTCGGGAGTCTATCTGCAGCAGGTCTCGCACCTGCTGCACTTGGCGTGAAAGAACCGGATCGCTATTTAGTTTGCGGTCGATTTGTTCAACGGCATACATCACCGTGGAGTGATCCTTGCCACCAAAAGCCTCGCCGATGCGCGGCAGGCTCAGATTGGTGCTCTGGCGCATCAGGTACATACCCACCTGGCGGGCCTGGCTGACGGCTCGCTTGCGGCTAGCGCTGCGCATCTCTTCTACGCCCACACCGAATACCTCGGCCACCTTCTCGATTACTTGGACCGGCTTCACCTCCACATCCCCACCACCGGGATCGAGCATGGGGGCCACCGATTCCACCGTCATCGGCAGGCCGGTGATCGATGCGAAGGCCACCGCCCGGGTTAGTGCCCCTTCCAGCTCGCGGATGTTGGAGGTGAAACGGCCGGCGATGAACTGGATCAGGTCGCGGGGCAGCACCATCTGCTCCTGCTCGGCCTTCTTGTGCAGGATCGCCATGCGGGTTTCCAGGTCTGGAGCCTGGATATCGGCAATGAGGCCCATCGAGAAGCGGGAGATCAGCCGCTCCTGCAATCGAGGAATCTGGGACGGAGGGCGATCGGAGGCAATCACGATCTGGCGGCCCGCCTCGTGCAGGGCGTTGAAGGTGTGGAAAAACTCCTCCTGGGTGTATTCCTTGCCCTCAATGAATTGAATGTCGTCCACCAGGATCAGGTCGGCGGCGCGGTAGCGGTCGCGGAAGGCCTGCATGCCGTCCTTGCGGATCGCCTGGATCAGGTCATTGGTGAAGGTTTCGGTGCTCACATAGAACACCCGCGCCTCGGGGTTGATTTCAAGTCGGTAATGGCCGATCGCCTGCATTAAATGGGTTTTGCCCAGCCCGACTCCACCGCACAGAAATAGGGGGTTGAACTCCCGGCCCGGTGCCTCGGCTACCGCTAGGGACGCAGCGTGGGCCATGCGGCTGTTGGGTCCCACCACGAAGCGGTTGAACACGTAGCGGGGGTTGAGGCCCGGCGCCAATTTTCGGGGGGTCTCGCCCGTAGCACGCGGCGCGGCATCACGACTGGTCACGGCCACCGGAGCCAGAACCGCCGCCGCACCACTGGCGGACGCCGCAATGATGTCATCACCGCTGGCTGCGGAAACCCGAACCTGAACCTGGCGGCCGGCGATCTCACTGGCAACCGCCTCGATCGTGCCGAGGTAGTTCTTGCGCAGCCAGCCACAGGCAAAGCTATTGGGGGCCTCAAGCTGGAGCTGGCCGGCCTCAAATCCCTGACAGCGAGCCGGTCGTATCCAGGTCTCAAAGGTGGGCTTGCTGAGGTTGGCCTGCAAAGCCTGTTGAACCTGGTGCCACAGCTCCTCTCCCTGCTGCACCGAATTCCGCCGTATCGAAGGAGCCGAATCTACGCATGGTTGCGCAGCAGGGCCGTCTTTAATGAAACGGATTCAGACCTGGCCCAGTTCCATCCCCATGCTCCGCCTCTCCCCCCGCTGTCGAGCTGCGCTAGTCGCCCCTGCAGCGCTGCTGCTGGTGGGCTGCAGCCAAGGGCTGCCTGGGCTGCCTGGCCGCCAGAGCACCCAGACACCGATCAGTGATGCACCCCCAACGCCGTCGCTGCAGCAGGGCAACACCCTGATCGTTGATGCGGTGGCCAAGGTGGGGCCAGCCGTAGTGCGAATCGACACCGTCAAGCGCCTGGTGAACCCCCTGGGCGGCCTGTTTGGCCGCGGGCCCACCATTCAGCAGCAGCAGGGCCAGGGCTCGGGCTTCATTACCCGTTCTGACGGAGTGTTGCTCACCAATGCCCACGTGGTGGAAGGAGCCAGTGAAGTGACTGTGACCCTGCCCGATGGCCGCAGCTTCACTGGCAAGGTGCTCGGCAGCGATCCGCTCACCGATGTAGCGGTAGTGAAGGTGGTGGCTTCCAAGCTGCCGGTGGCTCCGCTGGGAGATTCCGCCAAAGTGCGCCCGGGCGAGTGGGCCATCGCCATTGGCAATCCGCTGGGCCTCGACAACACCGTCACAGCTGGAATCATCAGCGCGATCCAGCGCACCAATGCGGTAGGTGAGGGCCAGCGCGTGCCCTACATCCAGACCGACGCCGCCGTGAATCCCGGCAACAGTGGCGGCCCCCTAATCAATGACCGGGGTCAGGTGATCGGCATCAATACAGCCATCCGTCAGGCCCCAGGCGCCGGCCTGAGTTTTGCGATCCCAATCAACGTTGCTCGCCAGATCGCCGCCCAGATCCTCGAGAAGGGCTCCGCCAGCCATCCCTACATCGGCGTACGACTGCAGGCCCTCACGCCCCAGTTGGCGAGGGAGATCAACGCCAGCACCGATGAATGCCGGCTTCCCGAGGTGAATGGGGTGGTGGTGGTGGAGGTGATGCCCGGCAGCCCAGCCGCAGAGGGTGGCCTAATGCCCTGCGACCTGATCGACCAGGTGGGAGGCAAGGCCGTAAAGAACCCCTCCGAGGTGCAGCTGGCCGTGGACCAGGGCCGGGTGGGTCAGCCCCTGGCCGTATCCCTGCGTCGCGGCGACGGGCGGCTGACCCTGCAGCTCAAGCCAGCAGAACTGCCCCGCCAGGGGTGAGTGCTACCTGCAGTCGCCAGCTGATCGTGATGGCCCGCTGGCCGGCTCCGGGCCGTTGCAAGCGACGCTTGGCCCGAGAGCTTGGCGCGGCCAGGGCCGCCCAAATCCAGGCGCGGCTGACAGTTCACACCCTGGCGGCGGCTAGGGACGCCCGCCAGGGTCACGGCCTTGAACTGGTGCTTGCCGTTGAGGGCTTGGGTGGTCTCGCCGCCAGCCGTTGGGGCCAGGCGCTCGGGGCGGACAGAACCGTGCTGCAGGGGCGAGGGGCTCTGGGATTGCGCATGCAGCGCCAGTTTCAGCGTGCCGCCAGGGAAGGGGCCAGCAAGGTGGTGCTGATCGGCAGCGACCTGCCCGAGCTCGAAGCCAGCGACCTGTCAGCCGCCTTTACGTCCCTTGGGCACTGCCAGGGGGTGTTGGGCCCGGCCCTCGATGGGGGCTACTGGCTGATTGGGCTGCGGCGTCCTGAGCCGGAGCTGCTCGCAGGCATCGCCTGGGGGGGCGCGCAGGTGCTCGAGCAAACCCTGGCGGCAATGGCGCGTCGGGGCCTGGAGCCGGAACTGCTAACCCGCCG
The DNA here is from genome assembly GCF_024346255.1 of Cyanobium sp. BA5m-10. Taxonomy (NCBI): domain Bacteria; kingdom Bacillati; phylum Cyanobacteriota; class Cyanophyceae; order Synechococcales; family Prochlorococcaceae; genus Cyanobium; species Cyanobium sp. BA5m-10. Next base: position 6,199 of record NZ_JAGQCP010000028.1, read on the forward strand.
CGGCGACCTCGACTGGGCCAGGGACCTGCTGCCATGGCGCTGATCACCCCAACCATCAATCCAACCATCACCGTGGTGATTGCCGCCCGCAATGAGGCGCCGCGGCTGCCTCTGTTGCTGGCCGATCTGGCGGCGGGGTGGGAGTTGCTGAAGGAGATTGTGGTGGTGGATGGCGGCAGCGCCGATGCCAGCGCCCGGGTGGCGGCCCTAGCCGGTGCCCAGGTGCTGGCCAGCCCCCCCGGCCGGGGGAGGCAGTTCGGCTTGGGAGTTGAAAGCAGCGGCGGCTCCTGGCTACTGCTGCTGCATGCCGATGCACGCCTGCCAGAGCGCTGGCAGCAAGCCGTGGCACGGGCCATCGACCGCGATGGGCCAAAACAAATCGATGCGGCCTGGTATTTCGACCTCAGGATCGCTGGGGCTGGCCTTGGCCTGCGGCTGGTGGAGGCGGGAGTAGCGCTGCGCAGCCGCTGGCGGCAGCTGCCCTATGGCGATCAGGGCTTGCTGCTGCCCCGATCGCTGCTGCAGCGGGCAGGGGGCCTGCTGCCCTTACCCCTGATGGAAGACCTGGAGCTGGCGCTGCGACTGCGGCGCCACTGCCGGCTAAGGCCGCTGGGTGCCCAGCTGAGGGTTGATGGTCGCCGCTGGCAGCAGCTGGGCGTATGGCAGACGGCACTTAGCAACGCCCAGCTGCGGCGGGCCTGGCGGCGGGGCGGCAGCGCCGAGGAGCTGGCTAGCCGCTACTACGAAGCCAGTGATAAGAGCAGGCGCTAGGGCGAATACCAGAAAGCGCAACGGCGCTGCAGCGGCTCAAGCTCCCAGCCCTGGGCGACATAAAAGGCCACTACCTCTGGGTCGGCAAACAGGCTGACCCGATCCACCTCCATCGAGCGCAGCTGATCGAGGACGTAAACCATCAACTGCTTGCCCAGCCCAGCGCCCTGATAAAGGGGATGTACTGCCACGTCCCAGACGGTGGCCTCGACGACGCCATCGCCGGTGCAGCGGGCGAAGCCCACCAGCTTGGGCATCCGGGCATCGTGGCGCCACAGACCCACCCGCAGCAGGCTGTGCTGGAGGGCTTTGCGCACGCGGCGCAGGGGCCGGCGGCTCCAGCCCACGGCATCGCAGAGCCGCTCAAGCTCGAACAAGTCGATTTCTCGCTCGCGGCTGAGCACCAGGCTGAGCTGGGAATTAGGCGTGGGGCAGAGCCGGTGCTGGTTCCCGTAGAGGCTGTTGAGGAGCTCGGCCGAAGCCACAGGGGCGGGTGCAACGCAATGGAACGATCCTGCCCGATGGTCGTTCGAGTTGCGATCGCTGCGCCAGCCTGGGGGGCCCGAATTGCCGAGCGCTGGTGCACCAAGCCCCCTCCCCCCTGCTGGTGGCACTGCATGGCTGGCTGCTGGCCGGCAGGTTGTGGACGCCCCTAGCTGCAGCGCTGGCACCACGCTGGGAGCTTTGGAGTCCGGATTTACCGGGCTTCGGCCAGCGGCCCAGGCCCCGGGGGCTGCAGCCAAACCTGGCCAGCTACGGCCGCTGGCTAGCCGCAGCGGCCCAAGAGCAGGCGGGCGGCAGACCAATAGTGCTGCTGGGCCATTCGCTCGGGGGCAGCGTCGCCCTGCATGCGGCGCCCCTACTCGGCGAGCAACTGGTGGGGTTGATCCAGATCGCCGCCGGCGGTGGCGTGTATCAGCCGCGAGCTTTTGCCCAGGTGCGCCGCGGCGGCGCCCTGTTTTTGCGCTGGCGGCCTGGCTGGCTGGCGGAGCTGCCCGGCAGCGATCCGCTGCGCAGCCCCCTGGTCGCCGAGCGCCGGGCAGCCCAGGGACTGCTGGCCTGCAGCACCGGCCGAGGCGCAGTGCGCAAGCTGCCCCAGCTCACCGCCCGCCTGCAGGCGCCAAGCCTGTGGATTGCCGGCGAACGCGACCAGGTGATGGCATCTCGCTATGTGCGCCATCTGGCCGGGTACGCCCCCCAGCACGAGTTCATCGAGCTCGCTGGAGCTGGCCACCTGCCGATGGGCCAGATGCCGGAACAACTGGCAGCCCCGATTCAGCAGTGGCTGAGCCAGTTGCCAGGGTCTGAAGACTGATTTAGAGCGCCGCTAGGCCCAGCTCCTGCAGGTCGGCCAACTGGGCGTAGACGCCGCCGGCCAGGCGCAACTCGCTGTGGCTGCCCTGCTCAATCAAATGCCCCTTGCGCAACACCAAGATGCGATCTGCGGTCTCCACCGTGGCAAGGCGGTGGGCAATCACGATGGCGGTGCGCTGCTGCAGCAGGCGCGAAAGATCCCGCTGCAGGGTGGCCTCGGTGGAGGGATCCATAAAGGCAGTGGCCTCATCCATCACCAGCACTGAGGGATCGCGGATCGCCACCCGGGCTACCGATAGAAGCTGGCGTTCACCGGAAGAGAGGTTGCCGCCGCGCTCCCGCAACTCGGTGGCCAGCCCATCAGGCAGGCGCTGCAGCAGGGGCTCTAGGCCCAGCTCAGCGCAGATCCGATGCAGGGCTTCGCTGCTGATCGGGGCGTCGAGGCGCAGATTGTCGGCCACATTGCCGCTGAACAGGAAGGTGTCCTGCAGAACCACCCCAAGCCGCTGGCGCAGGGTGGTGATCGGCAATTGGCGGATATCGATGCCATCGAGCAGGATCCGGCCGCGCTGGGGCTCATAGAGCCGGCACAACAGCCGGATCACGGTGGTTTTGCCTGAGCCGGTAGGGCCCACCAGGGCCACGTGTTCACCGGGAGCAATGCGGAAGGAAAGATCGGTGAGGATCGGGTCGTCTTCTCGGTAGGCAAACGACACGTTGTCGAAGATCACTTCACCAGCACTGGCCCGCTTGCTGCCGCTCTGAATGGCTGCAGCAGAGCATTCATTAGCGGGTAGATCAGCGATCTCGATCGGTTGCTCAAGCAGCTCGCCGATGCGTTCAACAGCGGTGAGGCCGCCCTGGATCTGGGTGAAGCGCTCCGCCAGCTGGCGCAGGGGATCGAACAACCGCTGGGAATAAAGGATGAAGGTGGTGAGGGTGCCTAGACCCATGGAACTACCAAGCACCAACCAACCGCCCAGGGCAAGCACCACGGCCACGGCGCTCAGGGCCACCCATTCGATTAAGGCCGAGATAGCGCTGTCAAAAAGGATTGTGCCTTTGACGGCCTCGCGATATGCGGCATTGACCTGGGCGAAACGGGCGCTGTTCGCAGACTCTCGCCGAAACATCTGCACCACCTCCAAGCCCTGGAGGTTTTCCTGCAGATCGGCATTGAGCTGGCTGAGCTCCTCACGCACCCGGTAGTTGGCTTTACGGAAGCGACTCTGCAACCAAAGAATGCCAAGCACCACCGGCACCTGACTGACCAACAGCAGCAGGCCGAGCCGCCATTCAATTGAGAGCATGGTGATCGCGATCACCAGCAGGGTGACCAGATCGGCCAGCACACCTACGGCGCCGCTGCCAAACACCTCTGCTAAGGCATCGACATCACTGGTGAGCCGGGTGAGCAGCTTGCCAACGGGGGTGCGGTCGTGGAAGCGCAACGACAGCGCCATGGCGTGGGCAAACAGCTCGTCGCGGATGCGGGCGGTGAGCCGCTGGCCAACGAGCTGAACGTTGAAGGTTTGGATGCCCTGCAAACCCAAACGCACCAATACCGCGCCAACCAGCAACAGCACCAGCAGGCGCATTGCCTCCGACACCGCCATGCCATCAAGCCAGCCCAGGGTGGGCTCGCGCCGCAGCACGGCGATCGCCTGGCCCACCAGCAGCGGCTGCACTGCAGCGGCGAAGGCCACCGGGATCAGTAGCAGCAGGGTGAGACCGAGGCGGCGGCGATCACGGCCGAGGTAGGGAAGTAGGCGGGCTAGGCGTTGCCGGTCGAGGCTTGCCATCAGCGACCTCGGGGAGTGGCAACCAGAGCGATGCGGTCGACGATTCCCTGTAGGGGACCGTCGTCGAGTCGCAGGGCTAAGGGGTGGCCCACCAGCCTGGCGGTGGAGTGGAAAAGATCTTCAATGGCGATCAGGCCGTTTTCCTCCAGGGTGCGACCGGTGGCTACCAGATCGACGATCGCCTCACTCATGCCGGTAATCGGTCCCAATTCCACCGATCCAGCCAGATGGATCAACTCCACCGGTAGGTCGAGTGCATCAAAGAAGGCCTGGGCGCAGCCGGTGAATTTGCTAGCAACGCGGCAGTGGGCGGGCAGGTCGGCGGCGCGGCGATAGCCACTACTTGCCTTCACCGCCACGCTCATGCGGCAACCACCGAAACCCAGATCGAGCAGCTGGGCCACTGGCAGCTGGTGTTCGCGGATCACGTCGTAACCCACCACACCGAGCTGGGCCTGGCCGTAGGCCACATAAACGGGCACATCGGCATTGCGCACCAGCAGGGCCCGGGCCTGACCGCAGGCGCTGGGCACCATCAACTGGCGGTTGCCGGGCTCAAGTAGGCCAGCGAAATCAAGGCCAGCGGCCGCAAAGCGAGCCACCGAATCCTTCAGCAGGGCTCCTTTAGCGAGGGCGACGGTGATCATGCCGGGGCTGCAGCGGTGATCATGGAAAGGCGCCACAAACTGGACTTTAACGATGCAGCAACTCAGCGTCGGGCTGATTCCGGTACTGCGCGACAACTACATATTTCTGCTGCAACGCCAGGGACAGGCGGTGGTGGTCGATCCTGCGGTGGCAGAGCCAGTGATCGCTGCCCTCGAGCAGCAGGGGCTGGAGCTGGTGGCGATCCTGCACACCCACCACCACAGCGACCACATCGGCGGCACCCCCGGCCTGCTGGCCCGCTGGCCCAAGGCGGCGGTGCTGGCCAGCCGCGACGACCTGCAGCGAATTCCGCTGCAAACCAAGGGGGTGGGCGATGGCGACAGCTTTGAGTTGCTCGGTGAGCGGGTGCAGGTAATCGCCGTGCCGGGGCATACCCGCGCCCACATCGCCTACTACCTGCCCGCTGCCGGGCACCTGTTCTGCGGCGACACCCTGTTTGCCGGGGGTTGCGGGCGCTTGTTTGAGGGCAGCGCAGCCGAAATGCATGCATCGCTGCAACGGCTGGCCCAGCTACCGGCAACCACCAAGGTCTGGTGCGCCCACGAATACACGCAAGCCAATTTGGGCTGGGCTGCCGCGGTGGTGGCAGCCAGCGATCCCTGCGCCGGCGCTATCGAGGCGCGGCTGGCGGCGGTTGGGGCGGCGCGGGCCCGGGGGGAAGCCACCATCCCCAGCAGCGTGGAGCTTGAGCGGGCCACCAATTTGTTTGTGCGAGCCAGCAGCCCGGAGCAGTTGGCTGAGCTGAGGAGTAGCAAGGATCACTGGCCCAGCTAGGGAGGGGGGGGCACCTGCAGGGCCTGCTGGGATGGGAACAGCACACCAACGGCTCCGGGGCGCAGGGCTAGCCGGCAGCGTTGGCCCCGGCTGTATTCGGCCTCCAAAGGCAAGCGCAGCCGCAGTTTCAGATCACCGAGCTGCACTCGGTAGAGCCATTCCCGGCCCAGGAATTCGCGCCCCTGCACCCAGGCCTCGCCCTCCGCATCTGGATGGAGACCAATCGCCTCCGGACTGACCAGCACCTCCTCGCTTTCACCTGCAGTTCCCCCTTGGGGCAGCAGGGAGGAGCCGGCTGTGGCGTGCAGGCTTCCTAGAGCTGTGATCACCTGCTCACCACACCGCTGGGCCGGCAGCAGGTTGCCTTGGAGCACAAAGCGCCCCACAAAGGAGGTGGCGGGGTGCTGCACCAGCTGCCTGGGGCTGGCGCATTGATGCAGCACCCCATCGCGCAACACCGCCACTCGATCACAGATGGCGAGTGCTTCTTCGGGATCGTGGGTAACGATCAGGCCGCTGGCACCACAGCGCGAAAGCACGGCGGGCAGCTCGCTGCGCAGCCGCAGGCGCACCTCCACATCGAGGTTCGAGAAGGGTTCATCGAGGAGCACCACAGAGGGGCCCGGCGCCAGGGCCCGGGCCAATGCGAGCCGCTGGCGCTGGCCGCCCGAAAGCTCGTGGGGATAGCGGCCTTCCAAGCCATTGAGCCCGAGCAGCTCCAGCAACCAACTAGCCCGGCTGCTGTCCTGACCGCGCCGCAGGCCAAAACAGGCATTGCGCCAGGCGTCGAGGTGGGGGAATAGGGCGTAGTCCTGGAAAACCATGCCAACGCCGCGGCGCTCCGGTGGTAGCCAGCGGCCTTGACCGGCCACGGCCCGGCCGTCGATCAATACAGAACCGAGCTCTGGCCGCTCAAAGCCAGCGATCAAGCGCAGCAGGGTGGTTTTGCCGCAACCGGAGGGGCCAAGCAAGCCCACCAATTCGCCCTGATGAAGGGCTAGATCAATGCCCTGCAACGTCCAGTCGCCTGCTGTGGCATTGGCGTAGCGGTGCCACAGGCCTTGCAGCTGCACGTGTTCGTGCAACGGCAAATCGGCAGGCATCAGCTCGGCAAGTGGGCTGGCGATCGGCGCAGGACCGGCAAGGGCCATAGGCTCAGCCACCATCTTGACCTGGCATGAGTCACCCGATGCAGCCCGAAGCCGTAATCACCGCCAGCGCCCCTACGCCAGTAGGCCCTTACAACCAGGCAGTGAAGGCGGGGGGAGTGCTGTATTGCTCCGGTCAGATCGCCCTGGATCCCAGCACTGGCTTGATGGTGGGGGCTGGCGATGTGGAGGCCGAGACCCGCCAGGTGCTCAGCAACTTGCAGGCCGTGCTGGAAGCTGGCGGCAGCAGCCCAGGACAGGTGCTGCGCACCACGGTCTTTCTGGCAGACCTGGGCGATTTCGCTCGGGTTAATGCGATTTATGCGGAGCTATTTAGCGATGGGGTTTCGCCGGCTCGGGCCTGCGTCGAAGTGGCGGCTCTGCCCAAGGGGGCTCGGGTGGAAATCGACTGCATTGCCTTAGCCGTTTAGTAACTGACTGCCAAGGAACTAGTTGGGCGGATTCAAGGGGCAATCCATCAGCCCGGCAGCTTGCTCATCTACGGCGCTGAGTCGCTCCAGGATTGAGCGCAGGTCGAGGACGGACAATTCGCCATCTCGCCCCCACTTCATCACCGAGCGACCGATATCAGTTGAGTCGCCATTGCCGGAGCTCATCACCATGGCCAGGTCCCCGCGTGTTGATTTCAACACTAGCCAGGCGCGGGGAGCATGAATTCAAATAATTCGCCCTGCACCAGCACCGAGCCCTGGCGATGACCAGAGGACTGGGGGTGACCCCGGACTGGAGCAGCGCAAAAGGTCTGCAAATGTGACGTCCACTCTTCGGCGCGGAAGACGGCATACGGGGAGGAAACCGGGGCGGATGCCGAGGCGGAAATCATGACCCTGGGCAATTAATACACCCGTACTATAGGCGTGAAATTGCATTGTCAACGGGCCAGGCCAGTCCTGGCATGCCCCGCTTTGACCAGGATGATGGGTTCGCCTGTCTGCGATTGAGATGAAACTGCCAGAGGGTTGGCGGGTCTGGCTGCTGGTTATTGGGCTGAATGTCCTAGCTGGCTATCTCTGGTTTACCGATCGAGGCGTCGAGCCGCCAGTCGCTGGTGGCAACCTCCTGGACCTGATCCGATCCCTAGGCCGCTGAGCTTTGCATGATGGCGCCGGCGCACCCCTAAGCTCATCAGCGTCGGGGCGTGGCGCAGCTTGGTAGCGCGGGTGCTTTGGGAGTCCCGGCTGCAGCAAGCTAGATCCCAGTCATAGCCTCGATTTGATACCCGCGACGCCACCAAAAAAGTGACGGCGAGTGACAGAGGCCAAAGCTGATGGTTTGGACGCCCTATGCCGATTGGATTTTCACCGGAGTGAGCATTGCCAGCTTGTTGGTGGTGGTGTGGCTGGTACTGCGGCCAAGAGCTTGACTTCCAACAGCTTTGCGAGCTAGTACGGGAGTACTTGCTGCAGGGGTGGCGTGAGCAAGCAGGCTTGGATCCAGGACCCCAGGACCGCCAACACCATGCGGTTCCACTTCGATCCCAAGAGCTGGAGCGCGCACCCGATGTACTTCGTCGATTCAGGCCGGCCGCTACCTGGTGCGCCACCGCTGCTCAAGACCCGCAGCCAACTACATGTGAAACAGGCGCGGGAGCTGTGGAGGAAGATTAATTGTCTTTCCTTGAGTTAAATTAGGTGAGCTGCCAGAGGGTACAGTGCTAAAGAAGCGATTGGTTCTGGGCGGATTCTCGCTGGCTGCGGCATTGGCAGCTGGCTACTACCTTGCCAGCCCTTTTCTAGCTCTAAACGGTCTCAAGAACAGCTTTGAGAACAAAGATGCAGACAAGGTCAATCAATACATTGACTATCCAGCCCTTCGTGAGGACCTGAAGGGGCAGATGATGGCTGCTGCAATTAAGAATATGCAGAGCGACCCAGAAATGAGTTCAAACCCATTCTCCGGGTTCGCGACGGCCATTATTGGCCCCATGGTTAACGCCATGGTCGACTCCTATGTGACGCCATCTGGGATGAAGACTGTGTTGACTTTGGCTTCAGGTGAGCAGGCTTCTCAGGATGAAACTTCTCAAAATCTTGCTCAGAGAGCAAAGGACTTAAACGAAGCTCTCAAGAAAACATCTTTTGGCTATGAAGGCCTAGATAAATTTGGAGTGACGGCAACAGGGGATAACGGTGACAAGACAAAGCTAGTGTTTGCACGCTCCGGCTTTGCTGACTGGAAACTCAGGGGTGTGGTTCTGCCACAGTGATCCATGATCTCTTTCACCTCCATGGATATTCCCTACTGCCAGCCCCTTTATATCTGTGCGAATATTGGGTTTTCACAGTGGGGCTCTGAGGTCGACACCTAGCTGCATTGCATCAGAACTGGTCCTTCTGATTAGCTATTCGCAATCAAGGTACTTGCTAACCTCTCCCCTGTGAGTCAAGCCCGCAGCAGCTTGTGGCGGTCATGGCCGTCGAGCAGCTCAGCCGGCACTGCTGAGAGCCTCCCGGTCGGGTGCTGCGTTTGGGCTATGTCATGGGCTCGGGCAGCGTCCAGCGCCTGCACCATCTCGATGCCAAAGCCGGCACCATCAGAGAAGAACACCGCGAACTGGGGAATGGCTCTAAGGGGTGGCAGCTTGATGCTGGTTGATAGGGAGCAGTGTCCATGTCACCCCCAAGGTCACCGGGGCCTGTATGGCCGTCAAGCCGAATTGACTTCTTCTGCGGCGATGCAGTCGAGTAGATCGTCTTCGTTGAAGTCGGTTATTTGCTCGCAGATTTGCTGGTGCCTTTAGGCAGAAGGTTGCCGCAAGCGCTCACCAATTGGCCAGTAGCGGCTAAGGCTGGGCGCTTCGCTTGGATGGCTTCCAGGGCATCGATGACTGAGAGGGCGAAGTTGAGCCCCTCCCCAGCTGAGCGCTTAAAGGTCACGATCCCGATAACTTCGCCATTGGCGTTCAGCAGCGGGCCACCGCTATTGCCAGGATTCACCGCAGCATCGGTTTGGATCAGCGTGGTGCCCTCTGGAACCACTGAGCGGAATTCCCCTTCCGACCGCCGAACACTGCTGACGATGCCACGGGTCACAGTATTGGCCAGCCCCCTCGGATTGCCGAGCGCAAATACCTCTTCGCCAGGCTTGGGATAGGAGGCATAGCAGAGTGGCAGGGGTGTTTTTATGCGAGCGCTCGTAGGGCGAAGGATTGCCAGGTCTTTTTCACGGTCACGGAAAATGACCTCGGCAGTAGTTTCGCTACCGTCGGCATAGCTGATGTCTACCGTCTTCTTTGACTGGACAACATGCCTGTTGGTGAAGATTAACCCAGTCGACTCGGCCACAAAACCTGTGCCAGTGCCAATTCCCGACTTGATTCCAACAACTTTGTCCAATGAAGCAGCAACGATTTTCTGAAAGCCAGCGGCTGGGTTAATCGGTGGTGTCGTTAGCTTGAAAGGCGGAACGGGATCCTTGGCTGAGACGACTGAGTAGAGGCTTTTGAGGGATTGAACCGTTTTCTTGCCAATTGGAAGAACCTTTCCGCTCTCCCCCAGCTTGATGCTCAGTGACGGTTCACCGGAAGATTCAGAGAGCTGCTTGATTAAAGCAGAGGGTAAAGTGAAAGATCCCTCATCACCATAGATTCTGTATTGCTGATCAGCCAAACCAATGATGACTGGACTTGGCAGTCCGCGTGAATCACGAACCCGGCCAAAAGGGCAGGCCAAGAGCCCGCAGCCGGTTTTGATGTACAAGATACCTTGTAGCGTATCGACACTCCACTTGGTGAAAGCACCTGTCTCAGTGCTGTCGCCATTGTTTAGCCAGTCGCGATCAAAGACAGCGTAATCGACATTGCCATCGAAGCTAGATTTTAGCTTTACGATAGTTGACAGCGGAACCTTTGATCCTGGAGTTTTCCAATCCTGATCTGTGGGAATTTCAGCTGTAAACGGTGGATCCGCGATCAACTGCTGAGCAGATGCTGATGGGGCAGCCGCTGACGCAGTTGCGATAAGCAGGGCAAGAAGATAGCTGCGCAGCTGCATGTGCTTTTTAAATACAGATCAACACTAATCCTTTGGCGTCCAACGGGGTGACGGGCCTGGAGAAGGAAGAGGCGTGGTAGCAGGTGGAACCTCGGTGGAGTGCAGACGTGGATCGATAGGTGCGCTAGCTACCCGGCTCGCCTTCCTTGAGCACGACCGTTACCCGATGGCCTGGGAACAGCTCTTTGGCAGCCTTGAGGGCCTCGGCCTTATCAGCAGCGAAGACCGGCGTCACCGCGATGCCCTCGGGCAGGTCAGCGATCACGTCGAACAGCAGGCTCAATGCCTTAGCGATCAGCTGATGGTGGTCTAGCTAACCAATTGCTCCATGGCTACTGCGTTGCCGTATGACCGGCATAAAGTCTTGATCTAACAGAGGAAGCTCAATGCGCTGGCCGATGCTTATTGCCGGCGTGGCGCTGGCGTGAGCACCGCAAGCAACCTCAGCGCAGGGATTCGCAGGCTTTCCCATCACCATCGCCATCGAGGTAGCTGTAGCCCTGCCGGAGCAGCTCTTGAGCACGGGCATAGCTGCCGATTTGGCGGCAGGTGAGTCGTGGGCCTGCAGGGGCAGCGGTTTGGGGCGAAGGGGTTGTGGCAGTTGGTGGCAGGCGCCGAGCACTGCGACCTCGTCGGAAATCCCAGGGCCTCTCGATGCCACCCGGCACGGCCCACACCCCGAGCCGCTGCCGTTGGGCTGAAGCCTCTGCACCGAGGTAAGCGGCCTGATCGCAGCCGCTGAGGTACTGCCGGTAGGCAAAGGCTTCGCCGCTGCTCACCATCGCCAGGTTCAATGATCGACCGTTGCGGAATACCTCAGCGACGGTGCGGCCGTATCGGTCGGTGGTCTTGGTCTTGATCGAAACCACCGAGCCAACGGGGGCCAGGACCTGCAGTTGCTGACGGGCTGCCATGCCGTAGGGCTTTTGTGCCGTCTCGGGGGCGTCGATACAGGCCAGGCGAATGGTGATCCGCTTGGCGCTATCTCTGACGCGGATGGTGTCACCATCGCCCACGGAAAGGACCATGGCAGCCCCAGCAGGGCTGGCCAGCAGCAGGGGCAAAGCGAGGATTGCAGTAGCAGGAGCGGTGAGAGGTTTCATTGATGGCTCAGTCGGGGAGTCGATTCCTCGCCACGGCTGTCTGCTGGCCATCGTTTGTGACGCAGAAAATTTCCTGCGGTGCGACCCGGCACTCACCAGAGGAGTAGCGGACAATGCGCTTACCAAACCTCTCAGCCGTCAGTACGACAGGGAAGACATTGCTGCCTTCTGGCGGCATGGCTGAAATACCCCACGTGAGCCCTCTTAGCCCGGTGTTGTCCACGTCGAAGTGGAGATTCAGCGAGCCGTCTCTAAGGGTAAACACCGTTGCCCTGCATGAGCCGGTGTAGGCCGGTGTTTCGATTCGACAGGTTTTCCAGTGGGCTGAGACGACAGGCTCAGCGGTCTGCCATTGCGCCAGGGCCGGTCCGGCTAGCAGTAGAGGTAGGGCTAAGGCAACAGGGCGTATCACTACGGCTTCACGGCCTTAGCGCCATTGCAGGCAGCAGCCTTCTGGATCTTGGAGTCGGAGGTGTTCCGGCAGAGGTACTGAATGGAGCCATTGCTTTTCTCGACCTTCTGCCAGTAGAACCCGCCGGGGCTGGGCTTGCCTTCTGCCAGCACCTTGGCAATGGCCGGGGCGGTGGCTAGGGCAGCGGCGAGGATCAGCAGGGGCAGGAACGTACGGCGCATGGTGGTGATGGCTGTGTAGGTCCCAATCCTGGGATGGGAACGGTCAGCTGTCAGTAGCTGCCGGTTCTAACGCAGCGGCCAGGGCAGCCATGGCAGTGGTTGGTGAGAAGCCCAGCCGGGTAGCCATGCGGCGATTAGCTGGGGTCTCAAGTGCCTGGCTCGCCTTCCTTGAGCACGACCGTGGCTTTCCTTGGAGTAGCACCCATTGCCGCTGTCGGCTGCATCGCTACAGAGAGCAAGCGTCAGACTGAGTTGCTAAAGATTATTGCTAGAAAAGATGGTTGAAGTTGGCTTTATCTGGCTTCGCGCCTAGTTACGCAACGGTCGATGACCAGTCGCTCGTCAGTGCTCGCTTTGCTAGGTCTTGTCCAGGTTCCCCACCGCTCATCTGCAGGCTTGCGGTTGACCATCAGGCTGGTGCAGTTCACTCCGATCAAGGATCTCCTCATCCCCTGTATTCGGTCGCGCTCATCAGCGGAGACCACTCCATCACGAACAAGCTCGTCAAGGCTTGCATCAAATCGAGCAGGTGGACGATTGGACAGTTTTGATTCGAATCCTGGGAGCGCCGGCCAACTGATACCTCCGCTAGTGGTCGGCTTGAGCCCCAGCACCATGGGGGTGCGACCGGAGGACGCCTGAGCGAGGCGAACCTGGCTGCCAACAACAAGCCGTGCGGTTTCAAGACCAGGATTGAGACGCAGCAGTTCCTGCAGGGTCAATCCATAGCGCTGGGCAATCTTTAAGACCGTGTCACCAAAACGGACAACAGCACGGTCCTCCACAGGAGGCAGGGACTGGAGAGGAGGTGTACGACGTAGCTCGCTGGTGTCGATCGCTGCCAGCTGCTTTATTTGCCTGGATTGCTGGCTGGGAACAACCAGCCAGTCACCTTGACGGAATTGGTGGTCTTCGTTGACGTCGTTGAGCTTGGTCAATCGCTCTTCAGCGAGCTTGAGGCGGCCGGATAGCTCTTCAACGCTAATGGGCTGGCGAACCTTGACCCAAATCTTGTCTACGCTGAGCGCAGGTAGGGCAGCATTCATACTGTCAACCGTATTTTTAAAGTTGTCTCCTGAGAGCTCAAGTTCTTTGACTTCCGTGACCCATGTTCCATCCTTCTGCTGACGCCAAGTCAAAACGTCAATCTCCTCATTGCCATAGCGCTTCCACCTGCGGGCGTACTCCTCCCTCTTGCGACGCGCCTGAAACTCAAGGGTCTCTTGGCGACGTCGTGCTGCCTCGGCATCCATTCGCCGGAGATCCTCAAGTCGCTGCTCGATCTGTTCGGGGGTTTCCGCAAAACATGGCAAGCAACAGGCGAGCCCAAGGGCTAGTGCGGCAAGCCTGATCAGAGACTTGTCAGTCTTCACGACACGGTTCTCAGACAGAGCTTTATTGATTCAACTTTGATGTGGGGTTGTGAAATCTCTGGGACGGTGGCCCGCAGGCACCAAAACAGAGGCGGGTTCCTTACGGATCACCCCAACCCCTTTCCAAGTTAAAGCCTTCTCAACTGACCCAAGGGGAAGGGGGTTGCAGTCCCATCCAGGATCACCCAACCAAAGCTGCGCTGCCCCCTCTCAATGCGGTGGAGGGTCCCATGCCGGTTGTCCCAGCGTGTGCGTGGGGCATCGACCAGAACCTCCTCCCCAATCTGCAGCTCCGGATTATGCAGGCCCTGCATAGTCACCACACCCGAAAATCGGTAGCGCCGGGCTGGAAGGTGTAGCGCTTGTCGTGGGTGGCCACCAGGAGATATTTGCAAGCGTCAGCGGTGTGATCGGGCCCGTTCGTGTCCAGATCCTCGGGATCGTGCTGGGCGTATTGCAGCCCGGGCACCGTCGCCCAGAACGATTCCACCTTGGGGGTGGCGTACAGACCCGGCGCAGTGGGGTCACCAGCCGCCTCCATCATCCGTGCCATGAGTTGCCAGCCCGGCGCCCGCTTCCCTTTTGGCCCTGCCACGAACCCAGCACCGTGTCGTTTGAGCTGGGCACCAATAGAACCACTGTCACCACCGATTTCAGCACCAATTGCCGCATCAGCCACTCGGTGTTTTTCCGCCACCCGCTCGATCGTGATGCCATTGCGTAGGCATAGCTCCCGGGCCGCCTTGGCCATCTTGCTAGTGGTCAACTCCCTATCACCTGTGCCCCATTGGCGGGTGCCATCGGGGCTGGTCAAGCACGTGTAGTGCTCATCCACCAGCACGATTGAGCCAGCGCCAAGTCGCTTCCCCTTCCACCATGTGGCTATCGGGCAGCGGTAAGCCAACAGCAGAGAACTGGGGGAGCGGGTGCCCCAGTCCAAACCCATCCAAACGTTCCAGTCGCTGTAGCCCTCAGCCCAGGTGGGTATTCCATCCCAGTCGGCGACCATGATCCGATTTTTGTCCCAGACGTGGGAGAAAAACGACCCACTTACCGCCCCCCAACTGCCGTAGACCTCTGACTGGATCTTGGCTGTGTCGTAGTTGCAGCTGGCCTTGAGGTTGGCGATGTAGGCATCCTTATTCGCCAGGTGGATGTTGTCGAAGAGCGTGGAATGCACGAGCACGCATTCCTTCTGGAACAGCTCAATGTGGGTGGGCTGCCAGGGCACCATCCGCCGAATGAAATTCTCGAAATGCCAGTACGAACCAGCGTTGTTGGGGTTGCAGGTAAGGACCATCCGTGGAGTCACACCCTCTGCTGTGCTCCGCATCGAGCTGCGCAACCGCAACAGCGGGGCAGGGTCAGCGATCTGGCCGCTCTCGTCGACGTAGACGTGGCTTAGGTCAGTGCCTTGGAACCTGTTGAAACTGGCCTCATCCTTGAGATAGTGCAGGTACAACACGGCCCCATTTGAGAAGCGAAACTCCTTTGCGCCCGTTAGGTAATGGCTGCCAGCCAGCTCAGGGCAACACGCGATCTGATCGGTGATCTCACGTTCGAGTTTGCGCAGCCCTGCCAGGTCACGCCGTACCAACGCACCGCAAAAGCCTCGGCCGAAACGGAGCACATCCCGCAAAAGCAGCAGCACCAGCCCGGTGGATTTGCCACCACCGCGGCCACCGCTCAGAAGTACGTCGTACTGGTCTGGAATTGAAAGCAGCGCCCTCTGCCAGGGGAGTGGTTCGAGCCGCTTTGGCCCAGTTGGTGCCGGTGTTTTTTCCTTGTTTTCCCGGTAGCGGCGGTCATCTGGTTTCAGCGGACTGCGCTTCCTTACCAGTGAACTGCCTTGCCGAGGCGCGGGTGTAGCTGTCATCGCACCCCCACCAGGTCCTGCCAGGCGGGTGATGGTGGGTTCGGACCAGCCCGCTCTGGAGGACGGGTGAGCAGGCATTGCCGGGCCTGGCTGAACATGGCGTGCCAATGCTTCAACTCCTTGCTGTTCTGCCAGCTGGCCTGACCCTCCATGCCCCGGATTGCAGAGGTGAGAGTGCCGGCCAGGCTGTTGGCAGTGACCTTTGCTGCTGCCGCCAGCGAGACGCAGGTGGGTTTGCCGGTAAACGCTCGGGTCATTGCTGCGGGCCCCGGTAGGCAAGCTCCCGACTTAGCGAGATCTGCCGTTGCATTTCCGCGGGTGATGGCGTCTTAGCCGCCCGAGTAGCTCGTTCGGCTTCGACAGTGGCGGCCAAGCCCTCCAGGGCAGCGTTCATCTCGGCCTGCACCCGTTCGGCGTGGTTATGGGGACGCTTAGCCGCAAGCTCCACCTGAAGGTCGCTGGTCCAAGGGGCCTCCCCTTCGATGGCCGCCGCTAGCTCCAGACTGATAGGCGGCCCCCAGAAAATTTCTGCGTCTTGAGCCAGCACGGGTGAAAGCTGCCGCAGAGCTGATTGCCAACTCCGTCCGCGCTCGTCACTCCAGGTCCATGGATTGACATTGGAGGGAATATCACGAACAGCTATTCCAGCCATTACTGCAGCTTTAAGCAACACGCCAAGCTCAAACTTGGGCTCTTGCAAACTTGACGCCATAACCAGTCTTCGTAGATACAATTATTATCGCTTACCGTGTCAAGTGTAGTAGAGAAGTGAACCTCGTAGAAGCCACAAAAATACTGCGGGTGTTGATCAAGGCCTGCCAATATTCAAACCACTACCCTCTGGGGCTGTGTAACAGTAACAAGGGACTTGAGGCCAAATGGAATAGAGCTTCTGTATATGTGGAGGGGCTAGTAACGCTGTCATAGCAAGCATTTCTGGACCCTGCCCCCTAAGGCAAAGCCACCAAGTTGGCGTTTTATGTGATAGACTAATGGGTGCAGGGGCTGAAATACCTGCACACCATTGTCCGCAAAACCAATGCAAACACTCGCCGCATCCGCGGATGAGCTGGTGGCTGCTGATCCCCGTTATTGGGATTGCCCATCGCTCAACACCGCTGAGCACATCGCCAACTCACTGGGCAAGCCGATCGCCCTGCCGCCTCACCTGGCAGATGCCCTAACAACCGATTGGGCAACAGAGCACGAACCAGCACTGCTGCGGTGGTTCGCCCGCCTCAGCCACCAGGAATACGAACAAGTTCACCGCGACAACACCTACAACCAGGAGAACGACTTCTCGGAGAACTTCGTATTCTCGATCTTCTCGCCAGTTGGCTGCTCTGACTGGTGCTGGTCGGACGATGTCTTCGTGGTTGTTGAGACTCACCTGGGAGGTGATGTCCGCGGTAACTACGGTCCTGCGGGTGTCTATCGCATCGATTCAATAGCCGACTCTGGATTCCTGGATTGGGTCTGCGGCTGGTTTGCATCGCCGATCAGCACCGACTCGATCAACTATCTGGCTGATAGTGAGCACCCGGAATTGCAGGCGGCCAATGATCGGCTCAGCATCGGTTACAGCAGCCATCCGACCAGTGAGCTGCGGAATCTGTTGTGGCAGGGATGTGAGCCGGTTTGGTCTGATCGGCTGAATTGCCACGTCGCCCGACTAGCAGATGTGCCATTCGCCGTACGCGTTGAGCCGATTGGGCCCAGCTACGGCTGAGTTGACGTTTTTGCGTTGGGGGTGTTGCTGCTGCAGCGCCCCAGTTATTGCAGGCCAGTTGCCATTCGAGATGGAACGTCAATTCACCAACGCTAAAAGAAATGCCCAAAACCAACGGATCAGGACAGGCGCAAACACTGTCTCCCGCTCAACTTGACCAGTTATTAGATGCCGCACCAGGGCCGGATCATCGAGCGCTTTGGGCGATCATGCGCTTTACCGGAAGCCGGGTGAGTGAAACTCTGGCCCTGCGGTGGGGGGCCATCCACCAAGAGCGGGTGGTGTTCATCAAGGCCACCACAAAAACCAAATCGACTCGGGAGGTATTGATTGCCCCGCGGCTACATCTGGAGCTGGGGACATATCGAGTTGAATGGGCCGCTCGCTACGAAAGGCAACCTGGCAACCGTGATTGGTTGTTCCCAGGGCGCTGGCCGAATGAGCCGTTAACCCGCCAGTCGGCCGATAAGGCGCTGAGGCTGACGATGAATGACCTGGCTATGCCCAGCGGGTGCTCTTTGCACAGCTTCAGGCGATCACTGGCCACGACGATGGCCCGGAGTGGCACGAATCTAAAAGTGGTCGCCGCCTTCACGGGGCACAGATCGCTCCAGCAGTTAGCCGGCTACATCGATGTCAACCAGGCGGATGAGCTGTGCGCCCTGGCCGCCCTCGGAGGTGGGGTATGACAGCCGCCAAGAGGTCCCGCACCCGATCCAGCGTCACTGACCTCCAGAAGCGCCAGGGGGAGGCCGCTGATCTATTAGCCGCTGGTTTTGCCTCCGCTGAGGTCACCAGCCAGCTGGCCGCAAAACACCAGGTCTCACGGCGCACTGCCCAGCGGTGGGTGCTTGAGGGCCACAAGGCCCTCAGCCTGGCTGGAAATGGTGACAGTGCCTGGGATTGCTTTGAGTTGGCCCAGTTGCGGTTGCTGGCGATGCGGCTTTACCGGCAATCGGTTGACGCAGGCAACTTCAACGCCGGTGTTGGGGCTCTCAAGGAGTTGCGTGAATTGGCAAAGCTGTCTGGCTACCAGTTCGGCCCCCAGCTATGGGATAAGGCCCTGGGGAGCGCAATGTCATCAGACCTACCGGTGAATTGGCCCGATTAGGGCCTTTTTTTTGGCCACTTATGGCTATGTCGCAGTAGGGGGGTAAGGGGCCGAATTGCCCCTGTCGGGGAGCGGGTTCTCGGGTCCTATGTCGCGGACATGTCGCGGTTATGGCGCGCCATACTCACGCCAGTTGATGGCTTTATCACCGTGGGGAAGACTGCTAAGGGCGTTAGCTACGTCAGCGTCTGGGTGCTGATCTGGGGGACGGCGGCCTCATTAGTCGACTACATCCTGCTAAAAAGAGAGATCTACGCCTCCTTTTCCATCGGGCAAGGCTTCACTTTCGTGGGCTACGGAGTTGCTGCCGCGTACCTAGCCGTGAAACTTGCACCAAGGTTTCTCAAGCAGGAAGAACCGCCGGCGGCTGACTGACGGGTGGGACAGCATTTAGTTCGCCCAGGCTGCCGCTAGCAATCATCTCGGCATAAGTAGCTACATCCAGGGGTGCCAGTGCCGCAACGGTTGAGCGGCTTGCACCGATGGCAATGTTGGTTTGGTTGAGTGTGAGATCAATCTGGAGACCAAGCAGCTTGGTAAGGGTCTCTAGGTTGCGCCCGGCGGTGTCTAAGAGGCGGGGATTAGGCCGCCCGCCTTTTTTGCTGGTTTCCCAAGCCTGGAATGCCTCTTTGAAAAGCAACTCGAACCGCTGAACCACTAGGGGGCGCCACCGCTCGGAGTGATCCCTGGCCTCCTCGTTCCAGATCTCAAAGACGGCTTGAATGTCTCTTGCGGCCATTGCCCGGCAGTAGTTGAGGGCTTCTGAGACCTCATCACAGGTAGCTCCACGCGCAACTAGCGGTGCCACCTCAGTGATGATGCGCAGTCGCCGCTTTTTGGCCATCACACCGCGTTCCATTTCCTTATTGCGAAAGGTTCTCAATAAGAGTGTAGGGTCTATTTGGTCGCATGAATGGCGCTGGCGGTTAACCATCCCCAGCCTGATTGCTGAATCGTTACTCAGTACCTACTACAAGGCCAAGTAGGCGTCTTCTTTGGTTTTGGCTACTGGCGTGTCGCGCTGGCCTGCCCCGGGGAACTGGAGGTTGTGACATTTGAGCACAACCTCAGGGTGTGTCTCAGTTAGGCGCTCCCACGCCTTGCGGGGAGCTTTCTGCCCGCCCAACACGCGGATCATGTCGAACACGCTCGGCTGGCCTGCCCCTGGGAACTGGAGGTTGTCGCATTTTCCGACAACCTCTGGGTTGGAATCGGTAAGAAGGTTTCAAACTTGTGGGGCCTTTCTGGCCACTCAAACGACCTTGGTCCACCTGATGTACACCCGGTTGTCCACCTAATTGTCCACCCCACAGTTCCTGTAATACCAGTGCTTCTTGGGGAATCGGGTGGACAATTTCTGGGGCCCCCAGTGTGTCTCGTGCTCCAGAGTGATCCTCATTCCACTCCAGCTAAATGTATGTAGGGGGGTCTTTTTTTGTACACCCTATTCTCTTAAAAGCTAGTCACTGACTGGAAAGAGGGGGTGGACATTTAGGTGGACACCTTGGTGGACAGAAGGTGGACATGGGGTGGACCGTTTCATCGCACCACCCTGATCGCTTTGCAACCATCCAGAAGAAGCACCAATCCGTGGCTTTGGAGCATCGTGGCAATTTGCTTTAGCTCCTCCAATGTCGGACGACTGCGGTGTGGCCATCCTTTTCGGAGAGTAGCTAGCGAAACCCCTTGCTTTGCGAACTTTCCTTGGCGCTTTCTTGCCATCTCAAGGAGTCGATCTGCCTGCTCAAGCCTTGGATTGGCGGCTCGCTCTTGCAGTTGTACTGCTCGTGTCTTGCCTGCCATCACCAAATTGGTTGCTAGCTGGAGCGACCGAGCGCTTACAACCGTGACCTTATTTATGTATCCCCTTTCCACTCGTTCTTCTTGACCAGTCGCCAGTCGCATGAAGTGGATAGCTGCAGACACCCTCAACACTTGTCCTGGACCCTTTGCCCACAATGCCTCTACTTCCTCACTGTTGGCCTGTAGGGACAATTCCTCCAACTGATCAAAAAGTTTCTTGAATAGCTCCTCCGCATCTAGCGACAACAAGTAAGTGCTACTTGACTCCTCAAGTGCGGCCAGGTACAGATCACCAATGTGATCCTTCAACTTGTCAGTCTGTTCATCCGGCTGGATCAACTCACGTTTAAGCCTTGGCAGATGAACGAAAAGTGGCCTGCTATTAAAACCATTGGCATTGCCGGCTTCCAGCTGCTCAAGGAACACCCTCGGTTGGATACCCCCGATCACGCTGAGCTTTCCGCAACGAACCTCACGTGATTTTTTTGAATCAGCAAACACGTCGTTGGAGTAGGCACCGTCATAGCTCGATAACCAAAATTCGACGTCCCCAACACTGGCACCACCGTCATCAGCCATTTGCTTGAGCCAACCATTTAATTCATCTCGTACTAAAAGACCCGGTACCTCGTCGCCATGTTCGGCAAGATCTGCCCGAATCCCTTGGGTAGTTGGCGCGGTATAGATCAAATTTCGCTTGCGGAATGCAGGAACATCCTCACCCGCATCACTGGAAATCCTTCGGCAATCCATTTCCCGCTTATTCCAAGCATCAATTGCGCTGATCGGCTTTGCCATCGGGAAGTTGATCAGCATGTTGAGCAGTACGGACTTGGCGGTTCCGCTAACGCCAATTAGGAAAAGCCACACTGCTGGAATCTCTACCATCGACCATCCCTTGATGCGGAGAGCAGGGGGCAACATCGCGGCCACCCCAGCCATCACTGTCATCACGATGGCCTCATCACTGAACTTCAACCCTTCTCTTAGGACGCGAAACATTGGCAGCCAATCAGCTGGAACGTAATCAGCAAGGGAAATAGTGGGAGGCTCACCACGAAGAAGAAGGGCTTCGAGCGCATCGGTGAGGTCCTGACGCCGCTCAATCTCAAGACGGCACTGTTCAGCAAACTTGGCCAAGCCAATTTGGTTATAGCCCTTGGGTTGCTGGTTGATCAACTCCTGGATTTCTGTCGCGTTAGCACCTTCATCAACCAACTGGCGAATTTTGGTATGGGCATCTTCTTGGTGAAGCTTCAGACCCACTTCAGCGGTAGTTCCCCAAGGCACCCTCCCAACGCGTGCAAGCTCTATCCTTGCCAGGAACTCCGTAATAGGTTCGTCATACTCAGCCCGATTAAATGGCTTGATGATATTTGCCCAATCTTCCAGGCTGCATTCACTGGGTCGTTCCAATTGATCCTTAGGCAACAACCACATAGCCGCTTCCTGATGATATCCCTGCTTCTTAAGCTCTTCAGATCGACGCTTATCCTGGATATTATGCCGTCCTGATTGGATGCATCCATCGGGATCAATATGCTGTTCAAGCTCGTTCCATATAGTAAAAATTTCAAGAAAACGGCTCCTCGGTATAACAGTAAGCAGCATATCGAACTCCATCCACAGCCAGGTGGCCTTGCTAGCCAGATCACCATCGATACTTTCAATAGATTCGCTTTCACTGCTGCCCAACCCTTGCCAAGGCTTAGGTTCATATTTATCGCTATCGTCATCGTGTCGAAATCGAAAGCGATCGTACTGCTGCCATCCCTCCCACAGCACGTTCTTTGCCTCTTTGACCCATCGATCAACATCGATCACTAGTGATTGCTCGCATACTTCTGGCTCGGACTCCAATGATGACTCGGACTGAATTTCCTTAAGGCGATCTAGCTGATCCCAAAGCCACTCTGCTCGATGATCGATTGGTGGAAGTTCATCATCTTCAGGGGTATCATCTGGCAGATCAAACCACTCCTGCAACAGCTGTTCAGCATGCGAGCGCTGGTCGATCCAATTTTCAATGGCGCCAAGCTGCTGGAGCTTCCCAATGGCAGCAAAAATCTCTTCAACCGATCGAGACCCCTCATTGGGGGTTAAAATGGCTTGGTTCATGTGCGGCTTCCTCCTAGGAAGTTGTTTGTGATGGACGGAAGCAGGGCCTGGGCGTGAAGAACTTCAGCCCTGCTTCCGTGTGAGCAGTTTTCAGCAGACAGAATCAATATCTCCCCAACCAAGTGACTTAGCACCCGCTGAGATCAGCAAGCGAGCCAGCTCCGAGGAACTGGATTCCAGCTGGATTGCCTTGACCGCCAAATTGGCAAGCATCGGCTTAGAAACACGAAGCGATAACGGCTGATTAACAGCCAAATACCGCTCACGATCTCTCCTTTCAGTTAAAACCTGCATTGGCATACCTCCTGGCTAAGTATAGCAGTGTATGCATATAAATTGGAAACATAGGGGACTAGATAGTCTTAATATTTCTACTGTTAAACAGTAAAGCTGCTACGTCAATTGCGGAGTCACTTCAACACTCCTGTCCATCCGGCCATTGCGACCCGCACGGCAGCTATTGACCACAAGCGAGGACTGGTGCGATGGGGGCCAGATGCAATGAAGTGCTCCCCGGCGCGAAGATAGCCGTCGCGACAACGCCTATGAAGAGTGTCGCGACTGATCTGCAAGACAAAAACAGCTTCGTTGGTCCGAAGCCACTCGCCTGTGTGAATCTGATTTGGGATTGCCATGGCACTGGGTCAGTCCCTCTTTTCCGCCTTTTAACTCGCGGAACGGGAGGGTTTGCCTGAGGAGCGCCATGGGTGGGCCGTCATCTCAACATTAGCCCGAATCTGCCAATTGCGTCAACTTGCGACAGCGCATGGCTGCTTCCATCGCGCTGTCGATTGTTGCCTCGTCGGTCCACCTTCCGTAATGCCGCGAGTGAGTCTCGACAGAGTGGCCCATCAGGGCTGCAGCCACTCGCGCACTCAGCCCATATGCCTGGTGCGCTCGCAGGGCATACCCGTGCCGGAATCCGTAGCAGGTAGCTCCTGAGGTGGCCAGATCTATCCATGCCTGTTGCCGGCTTAGATAACGACGAGCCGCATCAGCCACCCCACCTCCAAACGGTGGCAAGGCCTCACCCGCCTCGATTCGTTCGCGCAACCTCCACTCGACTTCCCACTCAGGGTGCAGGGCTCGGAGCTGGCGTGGCCTCGTCGATCCCCCGCCACTCCGTTTTATGTAGTCGCACCACAGGCCTCCGGCTGGTTCCATGCGCAGGTGCAGCAATTCGACTGGCCGTAGGCCGTAGGCAGACATCAGCTGAAAGGCGTAATTCCACCTCTGCCCTGCCGTGTCCTGCGGCAGACCATTGAGCAGGCCAAGGATCTGATCGTCGTTAAGGGGTACTCCGTCCACTCGCCCGGCTCGTTGTTCACCGACGTAGCTCTTCAGGCTGGGGGGTGGGGTCCAGCGATCAGCTTGCAAGAGATCGTTTTCGACCCCCCAGCGGCACATTGCGGCGAGATGCTGCAAAACCACCTGGCGACGGCGGGACCCCGGCGGCCATGCCTCTCCGGCCAGGGTTAACAGCGACTTGGCGTCAACTGCCTTGTCAGCGACAACCTGAAGACGCTTCGCCGATTTCCCGTAATCGACAAGCCAGGTGCTGTCTTTGATCTGGCCGGTCCGATGGACCTTGTAGACCCCGAACGCTTCCCACGCGGCCAATAACTCCAGTCCGACGGGGGCGATGCCACGTTCAGGTGGGGGAACGGCTTTACCACGGATCACCTCTAGTGCCTGGCGCAGGGTGAGGCCCATAGCAAGCTGTTGGGCTACGCGCTCCACAACCTCCTGTATGTGGCGAGCCTGCCCTGGCACCCACAAGAAGGGAAGAACAGCTGTTCCTCTGGTGCCGTCGGCATATCGGACATCAAGCTTCGCCTTGCCGCTTTGTTCCCCCAATCGGTAAGCAGGACCAACGGTGCTCTTCAGCTGTGCCCTTAAGCCCTGCACCCATGGCGGGGCGTCGGATCGACGGGTCATGGGGGCCCTGCGGCGCTAGTGACAGAAAAGTGACGAGCTAGTGATATCCAAGTGATATCCAGCCACTACATGCTGCCATTTGCCCCTGCCCGCTACAAGCCCCAAACCCGTTGGCACAGCAAGAATCCAGTGCTGGCCAGTAATCCACTACTATGACGAAGGAACGGGGCGTGGCGCAGCTTGGTAGCGCGGGTGCTTTGGGAGCACTAGGTCGCAGGTTCGAATCCTGTCGCCCCGATTGACTTTTCACCGATAGGCCGCTGACCCTGCGGTCAAATTGCGGTCAAACTGGCACCGCGGTCAATGACCGCAACATGTCAGTCGCCATCAGGCAAGCAGCGATTGTTGAGGTCCGAGCGGCGTCCGCGAGGATCAACCCATGAATCCTGCTGATAGGGCTGCTCCTCGGTTGATCGATGGTCCAGCTGACGCTCTTGGCACCGTTGTGCTGGCCCATGGGGCCGGTGCACCGATGGATAGCCCCTTCATGGCTGCTATTGCCAGCGGCCTGGCGCAACACGGCTGGCGGGTGCTGCGCTTTGAATTTGCCTACATGGCACGGCAGCGCTTCCTTGAGCGCCGCCAAGGGCCCGATCGAATGCCCGTCTTGCAGCAGGCCCTCCGCCAGCAGGTGCAGCTGGAGAGGCAGCTCAATCCAAACCTGCCCCTGTTTATTGGCGGCAAGTCGATGGGCGGCCGGGTAGCGAGCCTGCTGCTAGATGAGCTTGCAGCCAGCTATGGAGTGAAGGGTTGCCTTTGCCTTGGCTATCCCTTCCATCCCCCAGGCAAACCGCTGCAGCTACGCACCGAGCACCTGGCCACCCTGCAGACGCCAGCACTGATCTTGCAGGGCGAACGCGACAGCTTTGGGCGCCGTGAGGAGGTTGACTCCTACAGCCTCTCGCAACAGATACAGCTGCGCTGGATACCTAGTGGTAACCACAGCTTTAAGCCCACCCGCAGCTCTGGTCTGAGCGAGGCGGAGAACTGGACGACAGCTGTGGAATTCAGTGATCACTTCCTACGGCTGCTGCTGGGTTGATGGGGTTCGGATGCAAGTCGCAGGTGAATCATCACTGGCGTTATCCGGAGAAGCCGAACCTGGCAGCCAGGCAGTAAAACCAGATTTCTAGTACCCACCAAACTCTCTTGGCCATGTCAGGCGAATTGATCACCTTTGTATTATTTGTTGAGCCAGATTGACTTGATGCGGCCATTTCAGCGGCTGATCTTGTAACTCGGAAGCGAGCGCTTATTCGAGAATCCACCCAGCAGCTCTCGCCTCAAAAGCATCGCCCAATTCGAAAGTGTGGTGCGTGAGGTTGGCCTCGATGCCCGGCACCTTGAGATCTATAGGCGGGTCGCCAGCAGCGGCATCCGCTGCATTTATGGACTCGTCTATGACGAGCAAACCAGTGGACTACTTAATGATGCAGGACGGGTGAAAGGCAGTTACGGGGCAGCAGCTGTTGTCCGGTCATGGTAGCGCCCCTCTGAGTGGTGTAACTCAGGAGGTCCTGTGACCCTCTCCGGAGGGTGAACAGTGGCAGGCAGGGGATGACTGCCTGGAAGCTGATTGCGCAGCTCCGTTTATCCATTATGAACCCT
>NZ_JAGQCP010000029.1:0-30963 GCF_024346255.1 Cyanobium sp. BA5m-10
AAGAGCCGGTGCTGGTGCGGGTGCACAGCGAGTGCCTCACCGGAGATGCCTTTGGTTCGTTGCGCTGCGACTGCCGGCCCCAGCTGGAGGCGGCCCTGCGCATGATCGAAGCCGCCGGCGTTGGGGTGGTGGTGTATCTGCGCCAGGAGGGCCGGGGCATTGGCCTGATCAACAAGCTCAAGGCCTACTCCCTGCAGGACACCGGCCTAGACACGGTGGAAGCCAACGAACGCCTTGGCTTTGCTGCCGACCTGCGCAACTACGGAGTTGGGGCTCAAATCCTCAGCGACCTGGGAATACAGCGCCTGCGCCTGATCACCAACAACCCGCGCAAGATCGCTGGCCTCGGTGGTTATGGCCTGCAGGTGGAAGACCGGGTGCCGCTGGTGATGGATGCCGGCAGCCACAACGCCGCTTACCTGCAAACCAAGCGGATCAAACTTGGCCACCTGATGGGTGATGGTCCCTCCTGCCCGATCGGCGGACCCACGGCAGTGCTGGCCTGGCACGGCCAGGCCTTGGCGAATGGCCAGCTTGAGCAGCTGCAACGCTGGGCCCTGAAGCAGGGGCTGCAGGTGGAGCGAGAGGAGCATCCAAGGCTGCTGGCCCTGCTCGACCAGCCCCAGCTTGCGGTGCTGCTGGGCTGCCCAGACGGCCGCCTGCTCAGCGCTGCCGACCTAGCTGCCAGCCTCCAACAGTTGATGCAGCAGGGAGAGAGCCAGCGCCTTTCGCTGCTGCTGGCCCCGGATGCCCAGCGCTTGACCCACCCCAGCGCAACGCTGGAGCCCGAGTTTCGCGATCTAAAGGACCTCAGTCCTGGCGAAAACGAGAGCTGCCCACTGCTGAGCGTGCAGCCTGGGGCGTTTGTTGTGTGGCGAGCAGCCTGAGCGAATTGCTCCCTTAGGGAATTAGTTAATCAGGTCCCGTCGGGCGGGGGATCCCTGGCAATCAGATCCCTGGCAATCGGATCCCGGTCAATCAGTGTGGAGTGTGGGGAAGGCTTTCAGATCCTGCAACTGACGATGGAGCAAATAGTGCTCACCGCAGATCTCAAGCAAGGAATCCAGGAGGGGGATATCACCGTTGATGTGGTGAAGCAGTAGTTGCCCATGATCAATCTCTTCAACCCTGTTTGGTTCCCCAGGAGTAGTAGAGATCAGGCTGGCAACCTCTCGCAGTATCTGATCGAGGGCCAGTTGAAACATGAACTCCGTATCCAGCCATCGCAGCGATTGATCTATATGTAACTGGCGATAATTTTCCAGCTCATAGCTTTCGAAACGGAAGTGGCGACTAATCGCAACCTCACAGCCTGGTACCAAGGCATAGGCGTGGGCCCATTGGCAAGGGTTGCTGTGACCCTGTGCCACGGTGAACAGGAGAACAGGGGCAAACCCAGCAGCAACATCACGACGATGGCAGCGATGAAGGTGGGAGACCCGTAATCGTTGGCGCGATGAACGCTCTATTTGCTTTTTGTCAGCGTTTTGTATTAGCCAAAAGGAAGCATCAGCCCCGATTGAGATCGCCTGTACGCATCTACGCAGATGCGCATGGGCACTGGCACGCATCGCTGCAGCTGCCCAGCGGATGCGCACTTCGAGACGGAGAATTAAGAAAATTAAATCACTTCCATCTCGTCGGGCCTGCAGGAATTCGCCGATGCGGCATCCCTCAAAAAGGATGGGCGCCGCATCTCACTCGAGGGCGTGCTTACTGGCAGCGCCTTGGGCGTGTTGCTGCTTTACCTAATGGAGGAAGGGCTGGCCAGCACGGGCCAGCCACCCCGGGGCGGACGGGTTGACGATCCGGGCCTGGACGATCCAGGCCGACTGCAGGCAAAGGCGGGCGCCATCAGCATTCGGCCTCTCGACAGCGTCGACGTCGACACCGAGATGCGCCGCGCCCAGGCCTCCGGAAGCCAATTCCAAACGCCACCGGCCGCTGGAATATCGGGTGCCGTCCAAGAGCCTGCGAAAGAGTTTCCCCAGCTACCGGGCCCAACCGCCGGCCAAGCCTTCGGCGGCAGTCGTAACGGTGGTAGCCCGCTGCCAGCGAGTGAATCGGGGGCCCTTCAACCCGGGGATGATGACTCCGTTCAGCCAGAACCGCCTAGTCCCCCGGGGCCGCTGCCGCCAACCCCAGCCAATCTCCTACCGCAGTTGGTCTTGGTGGTGGTGCGGACCATCAGCGGCTCCAGCAGCCGCACGGTGGAAGGCAAGGCCGTGTCTGAGCAGCAGGCCACCCAGGTGGGGATTGAAAACACCCTGCTCGATCTGCGCGCCGCCGCTGCCAAGCAGGGCCTGCGCCTCGATTCCGATCGCACCCTGCAGTCCTTCGCTTTTTCGGAGCTGGATGACGCCGATCTGAAGTTGGTGGCTGAGCACATTGGCTTGCTCAACACGACGGTGCTCAACGGCAATGGCAGCGATGCCCTGATCGTCAATGCCAGGGATCTACTCCAGCTGGGCTTGTTCACCCCCACCACGGCCACAGCAACGTTGAAATCGGAATTGACAGGGATGCAAGACAGCAGCATCCAGGGACTGCCGGGGGCGGATTATGTGGCTCTAGAAGGACTCACCAATCTCACCTTCACCGGCCTAGGTGGCAGTGATCAGGCCTATCTCAGCTTCGATCTATTAACTACGGCACTCAGGAATTCCGGCATTCTGCTGGGGGAAGGCAATGACACCATCACCATCAACAGCGGCTACCTCGTCGCCAATCAAACCGCTCTCACAGCCCAACAAGCAAGCGGCCTGAACTTTGACCTCGGTGATAGCCCTACCAGTGCTGGTGATGGCAGCAACTGGATGTTCAACCTCAATGCCCGGGCTGTTGGACTGGAGAACAGCTTGCTGGATCTCGGCGGTGGTAACGACCGGGTGTCGATCCTGACCACGATTGATGCCGATCTCCGCAACGACTTGGGGGTTCTGTATGACGACCCTTACACGCGCATCAACTTCGAGCGGGTGGGGCTGCTCGGTTCCGAGGTGCGGATGGGTAGTGGCGACGATGAACTGCGAGTTAACGGCGCTGTAATCGATTCAACCATCGATCTCGGCAGCGGATCCAACACCCTGTTGCTGGAAGGAGAGGTAAGCGGCAACTCCCGAATCTTGATGGGTGATGGCAACAACACGATCATCGTCAACGCTGGATTGGGCGGCAAGGTGATTGGCGGCAGTGGAGATGATCGCTTCAGCCTCAATACCCTCGCCGGGGAGCTGGACGGGGGCGCAGGCATCGACACCTTGACGGCGACGGCTACGGATCGGCGCGAGGTGCTTGTGGTTAGTGGGGGCGACAAGGGGAATCTCGATGGGCTTCGCTTTCAGAACATCGAATCTGTAGATCTCGGATCCGGCAACGACTTGGCGCTGCTGGACATTGATGGCAGCCTCACTGGCCAACTGCTTGGCGGAGCGGGTCTGGATCGACTGGAATACATCAACTGGACCCTGCCGGTGAACGTGGATCTAGATCGGGGCACCGCCACAGGCATCGGAGCTGGAAGCAGCGGGTCACTGCTGGGCTTCGAGCAGATTGTGGGAGGTCTGGCAAGTGACACCCTCAGCAGCTCGGGAGCCTTCTCTGGCATCGACGGCTCGGAAGGGGACGATCTGCTCTTCCTGCGCTGGAGCCCATGGCTGAGCGGTGCTGGCGAAGGGCTCCAGGTGAGCGGCGGTGTCGGACGCGACCTGATTATCTTCAGTGGTCTTGAGCAGCAGGCACCTGCGTTCTGGGATGGCCAGAGTGGACTGCCAGATCTGGTTGATCTAGATCTCAGCCCGATCGCAAATGGCAACGGCGGCTTCACAGACTCGATCGGCTGGCTGCGCAGTGAACCCATCGCTGGCGGGGGCAGCCAGGAGAGCTTCCTGCGGCTGACTCCTTCCGGTCTTGAAGGGGTTGGCGATGCCCGCCTGCTTCCGATCGCGCCCCTGGAGCAGCTGCTTGCCGGTATGGCTAGCGATACGCGCCAGCTGGCAATTGCCTCGGATGGCCAATTCGGCAGCCAGCTGCATCTGCTCGGCAGTCAGGGGATAGGCACAAGTCAGGTGATCGCGGGCCTGCCAAGTGCCCTAAGCACCGCAGGAGCAATCGGCCTTAACGAATCGAGCGGGTCGACTCCATAAAGCCGCCGATTCGATCGCTGATCAGCGAGATGACAGGTCTGGAACCCAACTGAATCAAGGCCGTCACGGCCATGCCGGCTCGCAGTTGATAACTGCGACCATTGCGAGATAGTTCATTGATATTGATTTTGACCTTCACCGGGAAGGTTTCCTGCGGATTCTGCCCATCGGGGGGCAGAGCATCGGCACCGATTCGGGTAATTGTTCCTTTCAGTGAGCCGTAGTCGGTGAAGGGGAAGGAAGTGACGCGAATATCCACAGGCATACCAGGCAATAGGAAGCCGATGTCTCGGTTGGAAACCGAGAGCTCTACATCGAGGTTGTCTTGTGGAACAATCTGCAAGGCAGGCCGAGCGGGGGTGAGAATCTCGCCCTGTTTGATACTTAGATTGAAGATCTTGCCGGCAACAGGTGCGATTATTCGTCCCAGTTTCAAGCGGTCATTGAGCTCATCAATGCTGGCCTGCACGGAGGAGAGCTGCAGCTTGGCGTTGTCATATTGGGAATAGAGTTGTTTAAATTCAGCAGCTGGGATCTGGCGCTGCTTTAGCTGGCTCTCGCGCACGCGGTAACGGGCTGATTCGAGTTCCTTTTCGGTGCGACTAATTGTTCCTTCGAGTTCGGCGATGCGCTGCTCTTGGCGATCCAATTCAAGACGAGCCATCGCACCCTCTTTGACCAGGCGCTTCATCCGGCCGGTGATGTTGGCCTCGACTGCCTGGCGGCGCCGCAGGGCCAGCAGATCCGAAGCCTGCTGCTCCAGATTTATCTGGCTGCGTTTGAGTTCCTCACCAGCAGCCTGCAAACGCAGCTGCACATCCTGTTTTTCAATCCTGAGCTCACGGCTGGCCGCCGGCGTGCTGGGTGGCGGTCCCGGCAATCCCAACCTCAGGGCCAGCAGATTGACCTGGGTTTGCCAGATCGAGAGCTGGTTGCCTAGATGGACGCGCTGATTCCACACCGCCTGCTCGCGCAGCGCGATCAAAAGCTGGCCCTTCTTCACATCTTGGCCCTCCTTCACAAGCACCTGCAGCACGGGAGCATTGAACGGAGCGGTGATAGAGGTGACACCCCCAATTGGCCGCAGCTTGCCGTTGGCGTTTATGGAGGTCTCGATACGGGCAATCAGGCCATAGATGACAGAAAAACTGGTGAGACCGATCAGGCTCCAGACAATGCCCCGGCTCCAACCACGGGTGCTGCGGGGCAGGGTGGTGCGACGCTGACGAAAGCCACGCGGGCGTTGTTCAGCGGCAGCTTCCGCATCAGGGGGTGCGGGCGGGACGGGCGCCAGCAGGGCATCTGGAGTGGGAGGAGGGGATGGCACGGGCGAAGGGTCTCAGGTGCCGACGGCGTAATTGATTGGTAGGCCCACCTTGGCGATGGGGGGAGTGCCGCTGGAGGAGGAAGAGGAGGAGGAGCGGCCCTGCTGACGAAAGAGAACGTAGTAAGGTCCCCGGGATGCCATCAGCTCCTGATGGGAACCGACCTCAAGCACGGCACCATTACCCATGCAGACAATCAGATCGGCATTAACAATCGAGGAGAGGCGATGGGTGATGAACAGCACGGTGCAACCGCGGAGTGCTTGCATCAGGTTGTCACTCACCACACGCTCAGTTTTGTAATCGAGGGCGGATGTGGCCTCATCCATGATCAGCATCCGCGGCTTCTGCAGGATGGTGCGAGCGATGGCAATGCGCTGGCGCTGGCCACCGGAGAGGCCACTGCCACGCTCGCCCACCTGGGTGGAATAGCCGGCCGGCAAGCCCATGATGAAATCGTGGGCGGCAGCAATTGTGGCAGCTTCAATGATCTCATCGCTGGTGGCTTCCGGGTTGGTGAGGGTAATATTTTCCTCCACCGATCCATCAAATAGCACCGTATCTTGGGGAACGATGCCGATCTGGCGCCTTAGGGAATAGAGCTCCACCTTGGCGATGTCGATACCATCCACCAGCACGGTGCCACCCTCTGGGTTGTAAAGGCGAGCCACCAATTTAGTGAGGGTGCTTTTACCCGAGCCGCTCGTACCCACCACAGCCACAAACTTGCCCTGGGGAATGGTTAGGGATACATCCCTAAGCAGCAACGGCGAGGAGGGCTTGTAGCGGAATTGAATATTCTGGAAGATGATCTCTCCATTGATTGGCGGCATGATGATGCGGCTGGAGTTATCCTCAGGCGCCTCCTGCGGGTGGTCAATTACATCACTGAGACGCTCCAAAGAAAGGGCGGTTTCCTGCACGGTCTGCCAGATGGAGGTCATCCTCAGCAGTGGACCGGTGACATAACCGGCGATGATCCGGAAGGCGATCAGTTCACCGAGGCTGAGTTCTCCATTAAGCACCAGGGCTGCTCCACCCCAGATCACCAGCAGACTCGATAACTTATTAAGGAAGGCACTAAAGGTGTTAGCAGTGGTGCTGAGCAGGGTGTTGTCGAAACCCTCGGCCACAAAATCCGTATAGAGATCTTGCCACTTCCAGCGACTGCGCAATTCGATGTTCTGGGCCTTAACAGTCATCATGCTGCTCAGCACCTCTACAAGATGGCTCTGGGTGCGGGCGTTGGCTATAGCGCGGCTTTGCAACTGATTGCGCACCAGGGGCGATACCGTGAGGGTGAGCGCAACCAGCACTGGAATGACTGCCAGGGTGAGCAGAGTGAGCTGCCAGCTGTAGATCACCATTACAATTATATATAGCAGCGCAAATACAGCATCAAGGATGGTAGTGAGAGCGGTGCCGGTAAGGAAGGAGCGGATCTTCTCAAGTTCACTAATCCGGTTGCTGACCTCACCCACTGGACGGCGGTCGAAATAGGTGAGCGGTAAGCGCAGTAGATGGTCAATAATCTGCGTACCAAGGGCAAGGTCAATGCGATTGGTTGTGTCCGCAAACAAAAAGGTGCGTAGGCACAGCAGCAGACCCTCGAAAATGGCAAACACCACCAGCAGGGTGCCGAGCACTCCAAGGGCGTTGGGGCTGTTGTTGATGATCACCTTGTCGATCACCTGCTGAATCAGCAGGGGGTTAACAAGACCGAAAAGCTGCACGAAGAAGCTAGCTAGCAAGACTTCCAGCAACACGGTGCGGTGCTGCTGCAAAGCCGGCAGGAACCAGCGGAAACCAAACTTGCGCTGCGGCGTGAGGGCGTTAACACGCAGGGTGAGAACCTCACCCTCCTCGCCCCATTGCTCCTTGAACTGATCAAGGCTGAGTTCTTGATTAGCAACGGCTGGAATGCCGAGCAAAACACTGCTAGCTGAGGCGCGATATATCACCGCCATGCCGTTACCCCAACGCACCATCAAGGGAGCATCGAGCCTGGAGATTGTTTCGGCGCGGATCTCCAGCAACTGGGTCTGTAGACCGATGGATTCGGCCACGGCCCCGGCCAGTGCCAGTGAGGCCTCGCTGTGGCGCTTCACCTGATCGGTGAAGACACGACGCAGCAGCTCCCGGCGAAAGGGCAGCCCGAGGTGATCGCTGAGCATGCGGAAAGCCGAAATCGGCGACTCCAACGGACCGACACCGCGATGCCAGGGATAGGAGTCGGGATCGCGCTTGTTGTCGTCGAGGGGTTCCTCGGACTCGCTTAAAAGCAAGTCGGGAGCGGCATCGATAGCACCCTCCTCCAGCTTTTGCCGCTGCTCCTCCCAGCGTTCCAGCAGCAGGCTTTCCCAGCCCGGTGGCGGAGACACTGATACCGCTGCCTCTGCGTCGGGGGGCGGCGGATCGAGCAGGCGCTCTAGCTCCAGTCGATTGATGCCGAGCACCCGCAATAAGGGCTCCGCCTCAGCTGCAACCTTGCTGGGCAAGGCCGTGCCCAGCGGCAGGCCGCCCGCCGCTACCAGCCAGAGACGGTCAGCCGGAAAAGACGTCTGTTCCAGCTGCTCCAGCGTCAGACTGACGGCCCTTGTGGTGTCTGCGAGCTTGACTGCCGCCTCGACTACCTCATGGGAGAGGGCCCGCGGGTACTCCCGCAGGTAGGCATCGAGCACCGCGAATAGCTCGGCTGGATTGACACTGCCAGCGATGCGCTGCGCCAGGGCTGGGTACTGGGCCATCTCCTGCCGCAGGGCGGCATGGGGCAAGGCCAGCACAACCAGCTCGGTGGAAGCCAGCAGGGTCTCCCAATTGCGCCCGGCACTAAGGGCGGTCCAGCCCATCACCGCACCCGCTTCGAAGCGCTGCAGCGTCGCCACTCCTTTGCTCAGCCGCGAAGCCATCACTACCGAACGGGCACTTCCCTGCAGCAGGAAAAACATCTGCTGGGGCGCCTGGGCGATGCGAATGATCGGCTGACCGAGCGAAAAGCGCAGCAACTGGCCCTGGGAGGCGAGCCGTTCGAGTTGTTCGGGCGGCTGATCCGCAAGAAAAGGGAAGGAACTCAGCAGTTCGAGGAGCTGTCCGGTATCCGCCATGGCTCAGCTCCCCTGGGCTGGCGCCAGGGTTAGCAGGGCGGGATAGAGGCTCTGCAGGCTCTGGTCGAGGGTGGCATCAACATCCTTTTGAAAGAGCTCGTTGTAGAGCTGCAGGCGGGTGGCATCGCTGAGGTTGGCTGGCTGCCTGTGCTCCATCTGTACCAACAACACCCAGTTGTCGACCCGAAAGGGCGGATGCACCTCACCCATGGTGAGCTTGTCGAGAACGGCCCGGATAGTGGGGTGGGGTTGACTGATCAACATCGGGCCCACCAAGCCGCGAGTGAAGCGCTCCTCGCCGAGGGAGTGGCTGCGTGCCAAGGTGCCGAAATCGGCGCCATCATCGATAAGACGCAGGTAAAGCTCCTCGGCCGCACCCTGATTGCGCAATCTGATCATCGCGTACACCACCTGCTCCAGATCAGCACGGCGCTCGAGGAAATAGGGCTCTAGGCGTTCGAGGTAGTGATTTTCGATCCATTTCTGCAGCCGGATCTGATCCCAGCGATCGCGCAGCGGCCCCTGCATCAGCTCGGGCTGAGTGGCAATCCAATCACCCTGCAGGCTGGCGGCGGCCGGGCCTGGCATACCCTCCCAAAGCCGCGACAACACCACAGACTCCTCTTCAGCAGTGAAGCTGACGGAGTCCCGCAGGCGCTGCACAAGAAGCTCCTTGGCCCGTTGGCGCAAAATGCCGCTGGAGAGCAAGAGTTCGGCGAGCGGTTGACTTGCCAGACGCTCCATGGCCTCGCCGAGATCGGCGGCGAGGTGGGGGTGAGGAAGCATTAGGCGCTGGCATCACCGGCAACGGACTGGGAGCGGCTGTCTAGTTGGGAGATCGCGCGGGCATTCAAGTTGCCATCACCAGCAATGGTGATCGTGGCGTTGCCGATGCCGAGGCTGGTGTTGTTGAGGGAGGTAGAGGCGTTGCCGTTGACCGTGACGCTCTGGGCGAAGCTGCTCTGCTGGGCAATGGCGGCGATGCGGCCGTCTTCGGCGAAGGAAATCGGCAGGGCGGCGACTGTGGAACTGAATACACCTGTGCTGGAGGTGCTGCCCTCGCTGGTGGCATCGAGCTCCACACTGCGGGCCGACAAATTAGCCCTGCCCACGGCGGTGGCATCGACACTGCTGAGGCCAGCACCGGCGGTGAGGGCCATGTTCTCGATACCAGTGATCGAGGCACGGCCAGTGCCGGGCACATCGGCGAGGGTGACCGAGGCGATGCCGTTGGTGGCGATGGCACTCAAAGCTTGGTCGGCGCTGGCCGTACCGCTGATGTCGCCCTGGCTCTTGCCGGCCTGGAGCGAGGAGAAACCTGCGGGGACGGTGGCGTCGTAGGTGCCCAAGATGCCGACGGCAGCGGCAGCGGCCTGGGCCGTGGCGTCGCCCTCAGCACTGCTGAGGGCACTGATGAGGAGTGGTGCGGCCAGGGAGCCGATGCTGGCGGCGGCGCTGATGTCGCCCTGCTGGCCAATGGTGGCGGTGATGCCATTGCTGAGGGCCTCCAAGCCGGTGGCCTTCAGCGCGGCCAGGGCATCGCTATCACCGAGCACGGTGCTGGCGGTGCTGCGGCCGCTCAGGCTGGCGGTGCTCTGCACGTCGCCAGCACCGCCGATGGTGATGTCGTTGGCGGCGTTGCTGGCGCTCAGGCCCCGGGCGGTGATCGTGAGATCGGCGAGCGCGTTGTCGAGCAGGACGTTGGTGCCGGTGGTGGCGGCATCGGCCACGGCGGCAATGCTGGCCTCGGCATTGACGCTGCCAGCGCTGCCGGCGCTGATCGCCGTATCACTGAGGCCTTCAGCCACCAAGCCGGCGCTGGCCGTGGCGTCATTGGCGGTGTTGCGGGCGACGGCATTGAGCACGCCGCTGGCCACGGCGGAGATGGCGTTCTGCGCCCCGGCGATCAGGCCGCGCAGGCCGCCGTTGCCACTGATGCCGCTCACCTGGGCGAGGTTGAGGTTGTCGCTGTTGTTGAGGGTGCGATCAGTCTCGCGGCTACCGGCGAAGGCATTGGCGGCAGAGGGCAGGGTGAGGCTGACGCCTGAAGCGCTGGCGGTGAGGGGGGCGACGGCATAGGTGCCGCCCGGTGCCGTTGGGAGCGTGAGCAACTGGAAGCGATCCGCATCCACCAGCTGATCGGCCTGACCGAGGCTGTCGGCGGAAAGATCAATTACTGGTCCACCAGGAGAGGCCGAAAGAGTGAAGGTGGTGCCGGACACACTCTTGACGTAATAAGTAGTGCCTAAGGCCAAGCCGTAACGGCTCTCGCTGCTGTTCGGGGCGGTGGTGCTGTTGAGGCGGAAGCGAACGGCGTCGTTCAGGGCATAGGAAATGCCGGTGGGCATTGTCAGCGTATTGGCGGTGGCATCCACCGCTCCGAAGCCGAGCAGCTTCACCGCGTAATCGGTATTGGCAAGCAAACCGGCGGCGGCGGTGGGCAATTGCACCAGCTGGCCGGCGGCCAGGTACTGGGGACCAACAAAACTCGGTGTGCTGGTGGTGGTGTTGAGGTTGAGATCAAAGGTGGCGAGGATGTTGCCCGACGCCGAAGTCCAGAGCGAACCCAGCGTCTCGGCACCTGAGACCGTGCTGGCGCTGGCGTTGAGGGTCGTGGCCCCCTTGGCTTGCACGGCCAGATCAGCGCCCGCCGTCTGGGTGCCATCAGCCAGGCCGGTGACCACCGAGTAGCTGGTGTTGGTGGGCAGCACATTGGTGACACCGGCCGTGGTGACACCGGCGCCGGCACCGGCGCCACTGCGGGCCTCGGCGCTGCCGGCGGTGCTGCTGGCGCTGCCGGAGAGGGTGAGATCGGCGTTGGCGCTGAGGCTGAGATCGTCGCCGGCGGTGCTGGCGCTGCTCTTGGAACCGAAGACCTGAATGTTGGCTTCCGTCAGAGCCGCACCCTCGGTGCTGGCGGCTTTGAGCGTGGCCGTATCGGTGGCGTTGAAGTTAAGGCTAGCGCCACTGCCGGCCAGGGAAACGGTGTCAACGAGGGCCTGAACGGTGCTCACCTCAGAGGCCAGGTTGAGGCCATCCATGCCGCCGAGACGGAATACACCTGCAGTGGCATCACCAGCCACGCTGCTGGCCGTGGCCGTGATGGCATCGGAGGCCGTGGCCCGCAGGCTGAGGGCGTCGCCGGCTTGAACACCACCCAGGCCGGCGCCTGTGCGGTTGAGATCAACACCGGTGACGGTGCTGATCCCGTCGGCTGTGGCGACGGCAGGGCGGTAGGCCTGCAGGGTGCCGGCAGCTACGACATCTATAGGATCACCGTTCGGCTCTGAACTGAGCTGGAACTCACCGGTGATCGGGATGACATTGGCGACGTAGTAGTCACGATCAGCCTGCACACTGCCGTTCGAGATAGTGAAGCGAACCCGATCGCCATTGATCAGGGGGAAGTCGGCGCCAATCTGGGTTGTGGTGAAGCGGTCGGTGGCGGCCGTGCCGTTGTTGACGAGCGTGAAAGTGCCGAGCGATTCGGTGCCGACGGTCTGGGCCGTGACGCGATTGCTGCTGCTGGCAGTGGCTTGCAGGCTGAGATCGGAGCCGGCCTGAACGCTGTCGGTCGCGGTGTCTGTGAGGTTGGCGTCGTCAATGCCGTAGGTGCGGTTGGCAAGAGCGGCGAGAGCCAGGCCAGCGACATTGCTAGCGCCCACCGTCTGGGCTGCGGTGCCGCTGATGTTGAGGCTGAGGGCATCACCGGCACTGAGGCTGGAGTCGCGGCTGCCGGCAGCCTCGACGGTGCCGCTGGCGTTGACGACAAAATTCAGCGCTTCGGCCGTTGTATCAGCCTTGACGTTGCCGGTGAGGCTCAAGGTGATGTCGTCGCCAGCCGTGAAGCTGCTGCGATCGGTGCCGAGGCCATAGGCAGCGAGCACCGAATCGGCGCGATCGTCGACGGTGCGGGAGACGGCACTGGCTTCCTGGGACGCTGTCGTGGAGCCTGAAGTAGTGCCGCCACTGGTGATAGTGATGGCATCACTGCCTTTGACGCCACTGGCCTGAACGAACGCGGAAACAATGTCTGCCGCGGAAAGGGCCGTGGCTGTGGAAGTGGTCAGCGCCGAAGCCGACAGGTTTACATCGTCGCCGCTGCTAATCGTGCTGCTGCGGACGCCGTAGGCGGAGTTGAAGGTGGTGGCCGCCGGATCTCCCTGGAGAGCGTTGAAGACACCGGGGGTAATGACAGCTACGCCACCAGTTTCAAAATTGTTAGCAGTGAAATCTGCTTGACTGCTGCTGAAGGTTTTGCCGCTGGCACTATCGAGATAGGTTTGAACATCGGCCACATAAAGGCCACTGGAATTGAGCTTGGCAAACTGGCCAAAGGTGAGATTCAGCGTGATGCTGTCGGTGCCGGTATTGCCGTCGTAGTTGACCTTGACGCCCTTGGTGGTTGCGGCAGTACCAACACTGTCGTTACCAGCGCCGAGATCCACGTTGCCGATGTTCTTGAAAGCGACGCCGCCGAACTGATAGGTATCAGCACTGGAGGTGCCGTTGATCGTGTCGTAAGTAGTGAAACTTCCGATGACAACAGGATCACCACCATCCAGGAGGTCAATCCCCTGGGAGCCAGGATCCCATTTTCCAGTGGGAGCAGTGATCGATGACACATCGGTGCCATTGCCCTGGAGGGCAAAGATGTTGATTCCATTCGGATCAACATTGAACGTATCCTCGGCAAGATCACTGCTGGTAATTTCAACAGTATTGATACCCGCGCCAGCCACGACATAGTCGGCACCGTCGCCAGGCGTGATGTAATCGTCGCCCGTACCGCCATAAATGGTGTCATTGCCAGACCCACCAGCAATGCGGTCATCACCGGCATTACCAACTAGCAGGTTGGCATCGGCATTGCCAACGATGGCATCATCGGCTGCTCCGCCGATGACCACTTCAAAACCAAAGACTCCGTTGGCGCCGCCTTGACTGGAGGCTTCAGACACCATCACATTGGTGGCTGAATAGGCATTGGTGATCGTGATCTCACCGACCGTTGTATCGATGACGCCATTGCCATCAAAGTCAAAGGAGAAAGCCTTGTCGCTGAGGTTGACAAGCACCGGGCTAGTAGCACCAAAGCTGGAGTAGTCGAGGGTATCGAAGCTGCCACCCCTGGCGGCGATGCTGCCAGTGCTGACATCAGCCAAATCGATGCGGAGAATATCGCTTTGCTCGCTGAGCACCAAATTCTGGATATCGGTATAGCTCTGTGTCCAGTCCTTGCTGACCTGATTGGTGGGCGCAGTGATCAGCTGCTGGTTGACAGGAGAATTATAGGTATTAGTGAAGGTGCTGAGACTGAGGGTGAAATCGGCATCACCAAGAACTGTGCCCGTATCGGTGCCAACCAGGCTGATATCAAGCCCTTCAATACGAGCGGTACTGATTGCAGTGGCTGAGTAGGTGAGAGTGTCAATCGAGTCATCAGAGGCCGTGCCGAAGCTGCCGCCAGTGATTTTGTCATCCCCAAATGAAGCAATAATCGTATCGGCACCAATACCTCCCTCAATAATGTCGGCGCCATCGGTGATATTGCTACCAACACCATCTCCACCATCAATGGTGTCATTACCAGCAAGGCCCTTGATCGTATCCGCGCCGTCAAAGCCGCGAAGCACGTTGGCTTGGGTGGTTTGATCGTCGCCCGTGATGGTGTCGTTGAATCTAGATCCATCAACGTTTTCGAAACTGCTGTCTGTGGTGGTGGAAACAATCGAACCATCACCATTAATAAGGCCACCAGCTAGGCCACCAAAGACGCCGGTAGCTTTGTTCTGGCTGAGATCAACAACAGCTCCGCTGGAAACTTGGTAGGAGGAGTAATCGAGAAGATCAATGCCGGTATCTGTTTTGATTCCGCCAGAATAAACACCATTCGTATAGCTAGAGCCTTCAATGCCACCTCCGTCAGCTCGGCCAGCAATCAGACCCGGTGCACCACTGGTTCCTTGGAAGCTGAGTGTGTCAGCACCAGAGCGTAATTGGAGGTTCTCGATTGAGCTGAAGTCGAGATTGTCAATCGTGCCGGCGTTAGCACCCGTTAGGACGACGAAGGATTCACTAGTATTGTCATAGATGGTGTCACCAGTTACGCTATCTGACGTGGGGTTATTATAATCACTGCCTACAATTGCCTCGAAACCTGTGACATTACCGGTGATGTAACTGGCCTTGGCGCCAGTAGCTGTGCCCACAGCATCCGTACTAATGCCATCGAGGGCAACCGTGATCGGACCAGTGTTGCCGATATAGCTGAGTGTGTCGCCTGTGCCAACACCAAAGGCCACATCACCCTTGATGGTGGTGGCACTGTTGATGCCAGTTGACAGAGTGAGGGTATCGTTGGCAGCTCCAAGGTCGACATTGCCGACAATATTAGAGCCGGAGGCCAGCGTTAGGGAATCATTGCCATCTTGGCCATCAGCGCTGCTGCCTAGGGTGACATTACCGGTGATGGTGGAGGCGCTACTGAGCGAGACTGCATCTGCACCATTGCCGGTGAGCACATTTCCGGTGATGCTTGAGGCATCCAGCGTCAGGGTGTCACCGCCATCGAAGATGTCGCTGTTGGTGCCAAGCGTGACGTTGCCGGTGATCGTCGAGCCGGTGAGCACACTCACCGCATCAGCGCCGCTGCCGGTGCTCACATTGCCGGTGATGCTTGAGGCATCCAGCGTCAGGGTGTCGCTGCCATCGGCTGGGAAATCGGCACCAAGGGTCACCTTGCCGGTGATCTTGGCGCCAAGGGTGAGGGA
This sequence comes from Cyanobium sp. BA5m-10, assembly GCF_024346255.1. Classification (NCBI taxonomy): domain Bacteria; kingdom Bacillati; phylum Cyanobacteriota; class Cyanophyceae; order Synechococcales; family Prochlorococcaceae; genus Cyanobium; species Cyanobium sp. BA5m-10. The sequence goes on from NZ_JAGQCP010000029.1 coordinate 15,348, forward strand.
TATCGAATCAGCAGCCGTCCAGGTAAAAACGTCGCCAAGAATGTCACCACCGTTGGATATCAGCGTGTCAATGCCGCTGCCGCCGAGGTAGAAGCCGATCGAGGATTCGGTGTTGTCGATCGTGAGGGCGTTGGTGCCAGAACCAAGGCTCGCCAGAGTGGTGACCGTGCCGCCGTTGATCGTGATCGTGTCATTACCACCAGCAGCGGTGACCGCGCCGATGGCGCCGGCACCACTGACCATCGTCAGGGTATTGCTAGCGCCATCACCGAGGTTGAGGGTGCCACTCAGGGCACCACCTGTGGACACGGTGACGCCATCAATACCGGTGGAGAGAGTGAGATTCTCGATGGCACTGAAGGCCATGCCATCGATCGTGCCACTGTTGGCACCACTGATCACAATCGTGCTGTCGCCCGTGCTATCGGTGATCGTGTCGCCGCTGTTGCTGCCGCCGATCAGGTTTTCGAAACCAGCGCTCGTGCCACTGATCGCTGTTGAACCAACTGCCGTGCTACCAGCACTGCTTGTAATACCAGTGAGCGTTACGAAAACGGCGTCGCTGTAGCCGGCATAGCTGAGGGTGTCACCTGTACCGCCAGCCAGATCGAGATTGCCGCCAATCGCTGAATCCGTGCTACTGATCAGCACCGTATCATTGCCAGCACCGAGATTAACCGACTCAACACCACTGAAGGCGAAGCCATCGATCGTGCCGGCATTCGCTCCGGTAACGATCAGGGCTTCGGCGACGCTGGTTGAGGTGATGCTGTCTGCAGTGCCTGAACCACCCATAATCGCTTCTAGGCCAGTGAAGCTATCGGTGCCATTGTTGACAACACTGCCGCTAGCAATTCCAGAGCTGATGCTGCTTAGGGTGATCGCCTGGGCACCACTGTCGGCGCTGTAGCTCAAGGTGTCGGAACCGGTGCCGGCATTGAAGGTGAGGCCGGCGGTGCCATAAAGCAGATTGAGCGTATCGGCACCCGTATCGCCGGTAACGGTGGCGATACCAGCGGCTTCAGCTTCAGTGCCCAAACTGATGGAGTTAGTGCCGACTGCCAGTTGCAGAGTCTCAACGCTGGAAACGCTAGTGAAGGCGGCATCTACCACCCCTGAGGCAGCGGCCGAGAAGATCAGGGTGTCGGTATTATCTCCAACATCGATTTGATCGACGCTGCCAAGCGCCGAAGGATCAATAGTGACGCTGTCTGCACCAGCCAGGCTGGTGAAGTTGGTGGTGGCGGTGATGCCAGAGGCATTAAAGCTATCGGCACCAGCGGTGCCTATCGCTGCCACCGTGCCCGTGCCACTGATCGTGTAGCCACTCACCTGATCCTGCCGCACGGTGAGCGTGGCACCGTTGACGGTAGTTGTGGTATCACCACCAAATTGCAAGGTCAGGCTTGAGCCAATATCACTCAGATTGGTATTGGCAGTGATCGTGTCGGTGGTGATATTGAGGGTCGCCGTACCACCCAGCCGTGAGCCGAGGGTGTCCGCATCTGCAGCGGTGGCGGTATTGGTCCCCACCAGGGTGACGGAATCGGCCGTCGCCAGTTTTGTGGCATCGAGGACAGCGCCAGTGATGGTGGTGACGTTGAGGGTGCCGGTACTGGTGAGACCACTGAGATCCTGGTTCGTATAGTCGCTGACGTTGAGTATCTGGTTGTTTAGATTAATCCTGGCGCCGCTGGTACCAATACCATCGATAGCAGCCGCTGCTCCAGTTGCTGTTGCTCCCAGGACCACACTGGTCGCATCGGCCAGTTTGGATTCATCGAGAACTGCACCAGTCGTGGTATTAACCACAATCGAGCCACTGCCTTGGTTACTCAGGCCGCTGAGATCGGTGTTCACATAATTGTTGATCGTCAGCGTCGAGCCGTTGTTGACAGTTGTCTTGGCAGCCAGTGACGCTTCATCGGTGGTACTGGCATCGATGGTGGCAATGCCTGCACCGATGGTGATACCATCAGCGGTTGACAACTTGGCACTGTCAAGGACAGCTGTGTCGGCAGTGACCACATTAAGTGTCTGGGTGCTGACGTTAGTAAGAGTCTGATTTATGTAGGAGTTAGCGGTTACTGTTCCGGATACATTCGCCAAAGCAGCGGCGGAGATGGCGGCAACGCTGGCAGCCGTATCTGTTAAAGCAGCGATTGAAATTGTGGATATATCCCCATTAGCTTGGTCAGCCTTCAAAGCTGTGGCTTGAGCCACGGTGGCGGCATCCGTAACAGTAAGACTGCTAATTGTGTCGTTGCCAGTCGTGTTAAAAGTGAGCGCCTCTGCCTGGGCTGCAGTCATACTTGCAGCGGCAATCGTGGAAGAGCCAGTGTTGGCTGCGCCAAGAATTATGGTTGATTCTGATGAAGTAGCTGTACCAGTGGCGGTGATATTCACCGCTTCATTCAGCGCAGTATCGCCTGCACCAGCGACTGCCGTTGCCGTATCGCTGATGCTATAGGTAACTGCCTTGGTAAAGCCACCAATATTTGTTGCCTGGGCTGCAGTGGCGGTGGTACTGGCAGTGACAGTGGTGGCGAGATGAAGTACGGCATCGCTACTAGCAGCAAGATTTGCGGCAGTATCACTGATACTGGAAAGACTCAGCGTTGCGGCAATTGTGCCTTCGAGACTATTCGCCTGGGAGACCGTAACAGGATCACTGATCGAAACTATGCCTGCACCGGTGATCGAGTAACCAGAAGCTTGTGTAGCAGTAAGAGTAAAGGTACCAGCAGTAACTTCGACACCGCCAGCAAGTGAGGCGATTGCGTTAGCAGAATTATTTGATGCATTCGCTGAACTGGTGCCAGTTGCATCGCCTTGGGCGGCTATTCCGTTGTAATAGAAGATCGCCATCAGCCCACCCCTCCCTGGGCCGTAGGCGCTTCACCTAACCCATTGCCGGTGGTGGAGCCGAAGGCGAAGTTGCTCTTGGTGAGTGAACCACCGGCTACATTCACCGTGCCGAGGCTGATGGCGCCCTGGCTCCAATTGCCGTCAGCGTCAAACATTAGTTGTCGGGTGTCGGTGGCATAGCCGATGGAAGGTGAACCCATGCCAAGGCGTTGGATGTCGGCGAGGGTGCCAACAACAACTCCAACGCGATTGGTGCCGTCGGCGCTGGCCTCCTGCACGGTGAGATTGCCGGTGGAGTTGACACCGAAGATGGCACCCTTCTGGAGCCAAAGCTCTTCGGTGATGCTGGCCAGGGAATTGCTGATCTCGAGCACATCGCCGCCGTTGCCGGCTTGGAAGTTGCGGATCGTATCGAGCTGGCCGAGCAGCTGGGTGCCAGCGGAGTTGAGCAGTTGGCCCGTATCCCAGAGGGTCTCCTTCTGGGTTTGGGAGAGGGAAGCCCAGAGGGGCTGATCGGCCAAATCTTCACCCAGATAGGAATTAGAAGATGCCAACAGGGCAGCACCACCTTCAGAGAGCACGAAGCGATCAACGCCCGTACCGCCGGTGGTGATGTCCTGGCCGTAGCCGCCATCGAGCACCGAACCATCGCCGCTGCCCACCTGCAGGTTGTCGTTGCCGATGCCGCCCCAGAGCACATTGTTTAGCGAGGGGCCGCCACTGCCCTCGGCACCACCGATGCGCAGTAGGTCATTGCCGATGCCGCCCCAAAGTGAACTGCCTTTGGCGCGATCAAGATCGATCGAATCGTTGCCGATCTCGGCGTTGAAATGGCTGCCGTTGCTGGAGCCAGCGATCAAATCATTGCCAATGCCGGTGTTGGCGTAGGAGTTGCGAATGCCATCGAAGCCGCCGATGCTGCCGTCTTGGGCAGAACGATCAAGAAACACCTCTTCCTCTAATAGGCCATTGCCGTCGGCGTCGAGGTCGGTCTCCACTTCATTGAGGATCTTGCCGAAGATGACGTCGTTGCCCAAACCGGTGTACATACCGGTGGCATCGATACCGGCGGTGTCGGCATCGATGGCGGCGGCTAGGGAGAGCTGCGGTGCAGCGATGCCACCAAAACCGCGGACAACGTCGTTGCCCTGGTTGGTGAATACAAAGCTGTTGCTTATACCGATACCCTTGAGCTGCTCGAGCTGGAGGGCATCAGAGCCGTCACCATCAACACTGGCCACACCCTTACCAGTGATTGTGGTGTTGAGCGTCGGGGCGCCGTAAATAAGCGACCCATCTATACCGACGGCATTGCCATTAAGCGTGACGCTATCGCTGGCTGCATTCAACAGACGGGGCAGCGCTAGCCGAGCGGCAGCATCACCTGTGATTGTGGCTGTGCCATCGCCGTTACCAAAGGGAACAGCCTTGATCTCATAGCTGTCGATGCCTTTGGCATCAGCTGAAGCGTTGCCTTGGATGGTGCCACTGCCACCACCAGTAAGTTCGGCAGTCGCTGCGACCACCGCATTGGGCTGGCCATAAAAGCGGAAGGCGGGCGCGATGTTTGAAGCGCTGCCTTCAAGACCACGCACGACGGCAGTGGCATTAAGCGTGTTGGTAGGCGTGCTGCCAGCAAGGGGGCCAAGCACCGAACCCGAACCTGCCGTAGCTGAGGCGGTGAACGGGTTGGCGCTGCTGCCGATCAGCAGCGCACCGCCGTAGCGATCGAGATAGCTGAGGTTGGCCAGGCCGATGTTGGTGGCCAGCGCATCAGCACTGATGTCACCGCGACCACTGGCGAAGGCACTAGCGACGGCATTGCCGTCGATTTGACCACCACCGGAGGCGATCGAAAGATTTTTGCTATTAAAGAAGGACTCGTCAACGAGACCTTCGTAGTAGCGGGAATAGCCAGTGCCGATACCGCGGGCGGTGGCACTGGCAGCGGTGAGCTCGCTGCCCTCGATGGTGCGCGCCGTGGCGCTGGCATCAGGGCTGCTAATCAGGCGTAAAAAACTGCCCGCCAGCAGGTCGCTATCCGGCTGAAAGCGCAGGGCTACCGAGCGGGAGGCGGCTGTGACGGGCAGATATTCAGGCATGAAAACGAAACGACCTCAAGGAAGCGGATAGATCAACAGAAAGGGGACCGGACCTTGTGGCCCAACCCCCTTGTGGGCGCCCGCAGGCGCCCCGTACCTGATCAGGCGCCGACGCGACCGCCCACCGAGCTCGCCACGGACTGGGAGTTCGAGATGGCGGAGGCATTGAGGGTGCCGCTGCCGATGATCGACACGTTGTAACCAGAGAGACCAACGGCATCGCTGGTGGCGGTGGCAACGGCGTTGCCGCTGACGGAGGTAGCCGTCACGGTGTTGCTCAGCTGGGCGATGGCTGTGATGCCGCCGCTGACGCTGATGGTGTCGATGCCGTTGCCGAGGATGCCGAAGGCATCCACGTTGCTGAAGGCGGTGGAATCGCCCTTCACCGAGGTGGCGGTGGCATCGAAGTCACCAAGGGAGGTGCCGATCACCGAGTTGGTGCCCACCTGACCACCAATGATGTCGATGTTCTCGATACCTGAGAGCTTGGTGGCGTTGGCAGTGGTGCCGATGGACGCGGTGGCGTCATCCGCATTGGTGTTGCCGGTGGAGGAGGCGAGCACGTTGCCGCCTGCCAGCACCTGACCTCGCACATCACCGTCGTTTGGACCGGCGGTGATCTTGTTGTCCGAGGCGCCCAGGATGCCGGTGACATCGAAGTCGCCGGTGGCGCTGGCGATGCCATCGGTGGTGGCGGCGGTGATTTGCACCTGGTTGCCGAGGGTGCCGGTGGCGTTGAGCGTGCCGATCACGCCCAGACCAGAGACGTTGCCTGCTGCACCGATGGTGAGAAGGCTGCCTACGTTGTTCAGGTTGAGACCCGTGACGTCGAGGTTGCCGTCGGCGGTGGCATTGCCATTGGTGCTCTGGGCGATGCCGGAGCCGGAGGCGAAGGCATTGGCGGTGACGTTGCCGGTATCACCGATGGTGATGTCTTGTCCACCGGTCTGGGTGATGCCCGCGGAATCGAGGGTGAGGTAAGCGGCGGCGACATCATTTGGCGCAGCCGTGTTGCCAACGTTGGTGGCAGCGGCGTTACCCACCAAGGTGGCGCTGGCGGTGAGGTTTCCATCGTTACCGATGGATACCGCACTCGTCAGCAAACCGTCAGCGTTCTGGGCAACCGTGGCCGTGGCCGTGCTGCCTACTGCTGCGTCATTGCCGGTGGTGGATGCTGTGGCATTCAGCGTGGAGGCTGCCGTAGCAGAGATTGTGCCGGCGTTATTACCAACAGTGATGTTGGAGGAATTGACGCCCACAACGGTGGAGTCAGTGACGACACTTCCAGCGGTGATGGTTGCACCACCGACGTTGGCTGTGGCCGAATCCTCCACCGAGGTGGCCGTACCGGTGAGGTTGCTGACTGCCTGGAAGGTGGCGCCGTTGGTGAGGCTGCCGCCTACCTGCACAGTGCTGGTGCTATCGAGAGCACCGACATCCGAGCTCACGCCGGCACGCGCCGTGCTGGTACCGCTCATGTTGCTGGCCGTGGCCGTACCCGTGAGGTTGGCGGTGGCTGTGAGGCGACTGGCGTCGTTGCCCACCGTGAGGGTGGTGGAGGTGATGCCGAGGATCTGGTCGTTCAGGCCGACGGTGGCGGTAGCGCCAGCATCAGCTAAACCGGGATCACCGATGTTGCTGGCGGTGGCCGCCTGGGTGCTGGTGGCGCTGGCGGCGATCGACGCCCCGTTGCCGGCGTTGATGCTCGCCAGGTTGATGCCCTGCACGACGTCGTTGTTGACGGTGGCAGTTACAGGCGTTCCAATGGTGTCAGCATCCGTGGCGGCAGCCGTGGCCGTGTTGGTAACTGTGGCGTTACCGATGATGCCGGCGCCGTTGCCGACAACCACTGCTCCGGTGCCATCGCCGAGGCCGCTGGTGGTGCCGGCATCGATCGTGGCGTCCGCATCGCCATCGACCGTGGTAGCTGAAACGGTGTTGGCGCCGGTGGCCTGGCCACCGATGGTGCCGGCGTCGCCCACGGTCAGGGTCTGACCGGTGAGATCGATACCGGTATTAGCGGTAACCGTGATGCCAGCCGCTGCATCGGCCTTGGTCGCCGTGGCGCTGGCAGCGCTGGTGACCGAGCCAATACCGGTAACGGTGCCTTTGTCACCGATCTTGGTAGCAGCCGCATCAAGCGACAGACCAGCGTTGAGGGTGGTAGTGGTGGTGGCTTGTGAACGGTCACCGGCCGTAGGTGCAGCAAAGCTGTCACCAACGGTGACGGAGGTAGCCGTCAGCCCGAGGCTGGCCGTACCGGTGAGGCTGCCGCTGCCGCCAACGGTCATCACGCCGTCGCTGTTCACACCTTGGTTGGTGGTGCCGGTCGCAGCCGCGATGGCATCGCCGTAGGTGGAGGTGGCAGCTGCGGTGTCGCTGCCGGTCGCCTTACCGGTGATCGTGCCTTGATCGCCGACCGTGGTGGTCAGAGCATCGAGACCGATGTTGGTTGTTGTGGTCGCCTTCGAGTCGGTGTCACCTTGGACTGAGGTAGCAGTCGCTGCCTGAGTGGAGCTGGCCGTCGCTGAGAAGGTGGCGTCGGCACCGAAAGTGGTGGAGCCGCCGGTCACGTTGGTGTCAGCACCGACGTTGGTGGTGGCTGTGGCGGCAGCGACTGCGGTATCGGTGGCTGTGTTGGCGGCATCCCCCACCGTGGTGGCGACGGCTGCACCGTTGAGGGTGCTGCTGGCGGTCACGGTGGCGTTATCGCCAACGGTGAGGATTTCGGTGACCAGACCTTTGGAGGTGAAGGTCTGGGTTGTGGCGGCCGCGCCCTCGGCGGTCGAGGTGGCGGTGGCCTTGAGAGTGTCGGCAGCGGTGGCGGTAATCGTGGCGTTGGCGCCGATGCTCACCGTATCGAGTGTCGTGGACGCGCCGTTACCGAAGCCAACGCCAACCAGGTCAAGGTTGTTGCTGGATACAGCGTTAGGTGTCGCAGGTGGTGTAGTCGCAGTTCCACCAGCCGTAGCAGTCGCCGTGCCGGACACCGAGGTGGCGACGGCATCAGCCAACACCTGGGCATTACCGGTGATCGTGCCGCTGGTGCCAATGCTGCTGACGTCAGCGGCGGCGCTGGACAGCTGTATACCAGCGACGAGGTCAGCACCAACGCTGGCGTCGGCATCGGCGGCAACGGTGCCTGTAGAGCCCGTGGTCGTGGCCGTGGCTTCCGCATCCACCAGGCCTTGGCCCAGGATCGTGCTGCTGCCACCGATCACGGCGGGATTGGTCAGGTTGATGCCTTGAACCGTGGTGCTGTTGCTGATGGCATCTACTTCGCCCGCCACCGAACTGGCTGTGACGGCGTTGGTGGTATCGGCAATACCGGCGATGCTGACGTTGTTGCCAACAGTGAGGCCATCGACCGACGCTGCTCCATCGCCGATGTCGATGCCGATGGCTTTGCTGAGGGTGCCCGTGGCGAGAGCGGCATCAGCCGCACTACCGCCCGCACCGGTGGTGCTAGCCGTCGTGACCAGATCGGCATCGGTGCGGCCGAGGATGCCGTAACTACCGGCCTTGGTCGCGTCGCCACCAACCGTCAGCCTTTCAACGTCCAGACCAGCGGTATCGGTAACCGTGTTGGTGGCGGTGGCGGTGAAGGCATCAGCCAAGCTCGACCCGATCGTGGCAGCCGTCACCGTGCTGGTGATCCCTGCTTGGGTCTGGATCACGGCACCGTCGCCAACGACGATGTCGCCAGCCTCAATACCGGAGGTGTCGGTAGTGATAGCGGTGGCAGCGGCGTCACCATTGGTGGTGGTGGCGGCAGCCTTCACATCGGCGAAGCCGAGTGCCGTGATCGTGGCATCGTTGCCGACAGTGATCTTGTCGTTGGATGCCGTGGTGTTCTGGACCGTGCTGATACCAACGGCATCACCCAGGGTCGATGTGGCCGTCGCGTCGCCCGTGGTGGTGAGCGATGTGGCCGAAACCTGGAGCTTGTCGGCGCTGGTGCCTGCGGTGGCGCTGATCGTGGCGCCATCACCGAAGGTGATGTTGCCGGAGCCAACGGTATCCGAGTTGATGCCCACCGCATCGGTGATCGTGGCTGCGGAGGTGGCAGCAGCGGCGGCTGTGCCCCCGGCAGGAGCACCAACGGTGGTGGCGGAAGCCACAGCGTTGGCGTCGACATTGGCGATCAGGCTGCCGGTGGTGCCGGCCTGCACGCCCACGTCATCGAGGCCGTAGCTCTCTTTGATGTAAGCGGTGGCGGCTGAACCGCCGTCCGTGTTGACCGAGGTGGCAGTGGCGGTGTTGTCGACCGTTACGCCAACGGTGGCGGCGGCGCCGATCACCACATCATTGGTGGTGGAGCCGCCAGTGGCCGAATCAATGATGCCGCCAGTGTTACCGGTGAAGCCGGCGTAGGCGGAGGAGGCAACGATTGGGGATGTTATCGCCAGGCCGGTTGGAGAAGCCGTAACCGCTGTGCCACCAGGCGTAAGGGCCAACTGGAAAGTGTCACCAGCAGCGCCCGGTACACCAGCCGCTGTGTAGTTGGTTACGTAGTAAGGAGTGATGACAGTGCCGTTAGTCACGAGGATCTGATCCCCGTTAGCCATGGCGGCGGTGTCAGTTGCGCCCCGAGTGAAGGTGGGAGATGAGAAAGAAGGAACTGCAAGGAACGGCGTCGCGTTGACCGCATTCACCGTCGTCGCTGAACCGGTGACCACACCGGTTTCGTTGACGGTGAGGGTGCCGTTGCCGCCCACGTTCAGGGTGGAGTCGAGGACGCCTACGTCCTGAATCGACACCGCGTTGCCGGTGGCAATGCCGTCAACGGTGGTGGCGGCGGCGGTGGCCGTGGAGCTTGCGGTCACGGTGTCGGTCAGGTTCTGACCGACGACGACGGCGCTGTTATTGACGCCTGTTGCTGAATCTGTTGCAGCCATGGATTTGGGAAAAAGTTGGGGGAACGCTGTTTATTGCACACGCCCCCCCTTGGGGACGTCTCACAAGTATTCCCGCTTGAGCAACACTTTAGGGGGATATTTACGCCCACTAGGCAAGGCAACTCTGCGCAAATTGACATCTGCTCATTAACAACTGAGCGGCTTTAATCATTGCCGCTTAATCGCCCATGCGCATCAGCGCGTTGCCGCCTGCTGACCCACCCTTTGCCGCAGTTGATCGTTCAGGCTGGCGCCCATTCGTTTTTGTGCCATGGCCTGGGATCACGGCTACTTCAGTGCCACTTCGTACACCTGCGGCGCCTACCGCGAGCTGGCCCCAGCCTGGCTGGATTTTGCCGCCCTGCTCAAGGGCCACCAGCCGCCCCGAGGCCATGAGGGCGAAGCCTTCAGCTACCTCGAGCTCGGCAGTGGCATGGGCTTCGGGCTCTGCCTGCTCGCCGCCGCCTACCCCGAGGGCCAGTTCACAGGCATCGACTTCCAGCCCGATCACATCGTGCACAGCCGCCGGCTGGCCCAGCGCCTCGGCCTGGCCAACATCAGCTTCCAGGAGGCCGATTTCCTCAGCCTCGCCGCCAGCCCCGGACCCCTGTCCGCTGCCCATCACTACGTGGTGGCCCATGGCATCGCCACCTGGATCAGCGAACCGATCCAGGCCGCCCTGTTGCAGTTGGCCTCCGCGGCCCTAACGCCTGGCGGCATCCTCTACTGCTCTTACAACACCTTTCCCGGCTGGCTGGCCGCCACCGCTTACCAGCACCTGGCCGACGAGTTGCGCCGGGGTGGCGCCCATTCCGGCCAGACCCTCAAAGGTGCCGCTGAACGGCTCACCGGCCTGCTCGGCAGCACTGAAGCCCCCTCTGCCCTGGCCCAGGCCCAGCCGGCCTTGCGGGCCAAGTTGGCCCAGATTCCCAATCAAAACGCCGCCTACGTGCTACAGGAATACGGCAACGAGGGCTGGCAGCCCATCTATGTGGCCGACCTGCACCGCCGCTGCGCCACCCACAAGCTGCGCTTCCACGCCAGCGCCACCCTGCCGGAAAATTTCCTTGATCTGCTGCCCGCCAACGTGCGGCCCGCCGTGCTGGCCGAAACCGATCCCGGCCTGCGCCAGAGCCTGCAGGATCTGGCCATCAACCAGTCATTCCGCCGCGACCTGTTCCTGCGCGGTGTGGCTTTCAGCACCGATAGCGAACTGCGCCAGCGCATCAGCGGCGTGATGCTGCGCCTCCTAGAGGCGCCCGCCACCGAGAGTTACGTCTTCACCACCAGCTTCGGCCAGGTAAGCGGTGCTGTCGAGCGTTACCGCCAGCTGGAACAGGGCCTCACAGGCGGCCCCCGCAGCTTCGGCCAGCTGCTCGAGGACACCGGCATTGCCCTACCGGAACTGGCCAAGACCGTGAGCTTGTTGCTTCACTCCGGCCGCATCGGCTTCGATCGCTGTGCCTGCGCCGATTTCAACCGGGCCCGCCAGGTGAACGACCAGTTGCTTGAGCTGATCCTCGATGGCCGGCCCTACGACCATCTGCTGGCGCCAGGCAGCGGCGGCGCCGTGGTGTTCTCCTTGGTGGAGGCCCTGATCCTCGATGGCCAGCGCCGCCACCTGGGCGGCCAGGAGCTGGAACAGCACCTGCAGCAGGGCCTGGCCGGCCGCGGTCGCAGCCTCCAGGGTGAAGCGGCCGAGAAGCTCACGGCCTTTGCCGAACGCCAACCGCGGCTGCAGGCCCTTGGCGTGCTGCCATAAGGAGGCGCCCCCGCCACTCACCCACGCTTGGCAGTTGTTGCCGCGCTGCTGTTATCCCTGCTCGGCCTGGCGGCCCTTTGGGGCCTGTTGCGGGCCGGCCTGTCGCTCTCCCTGCTGCTGATGGACCGCTGGAGCCAGGCATGCCGCGACGCCATCACCAGTGAGCGCCTGCAAGAGCAGGGCCAGCGCCAGCAGCAGGCCCTCAACCAGCAGCGCCGGCGCCGCCGCGGCTGGTCGATAGTGGATCTCGATGGCCGCACCCTGGCCCTGGAGGCCAGCCAGCTAGAACCCTTTGCCCAGCGCTGCCGCGCCGAACTCGGCCTCAGCGACCCCTGCAGCGTCAGCGAGCTGCGGCGTCACTGGCGCCGCAGCAGCCTGCGCTGGCATCCAGATCAAGGCGGCGACAACGCGGCCTGGCTTAGGCGCCTGCGGGCCTATGAAGCCCTGCGCCAGCTTGGCCGTGATGCCACGGCACGACAACTGGTGAAGGCGCTGCCGCCGCCCCTGCCCGCCGTGAGGCGCCGCTGGCGCTGGTTTTGATGGGTTGGGCCCTTGCCTACTCATTAATAAGAAAGGGGCCTTGCGCTTATTAAGGAAAATGAATAAGATTGTAGCGCTTAAATTTTAATTTCGGTGCCGCACCTGTTGCTAGAGGGCAAGGCCGACCGCTATGCAAGCTTTCTGACCTCTAAGGCGAAGGCCAGCCTTGAAAAGGCCTCCGAAGACTTTCACTTCCAGATCCGCACCACAGAAAGCCCTGGGCTGCTGTTGCGATACGTAAGCACCCACGGCCAAGCCAGCAACCATCGCGAGCTTCCCGACGCCTTCTTTGCGTTGATGCTCAGCTTCAACCCCGGGGGCTACAGCAGCACCACCCCATTAAGCGACTCCAGCCCTCTCACTACAGGCCCAAGCTTGCACTGGCATTTCGCCAACCACAGCTGTGTCAACCACCATCGCAACTCGAAGGTCACCTACCTGCGAATGGAAAGCGCCGCCCTGCTGCGCGAGCTCTCCGCCCAGGCGATTCCGGTGTCCCAGCTCGCCTGCCTACAAGGCGCCGCGGCACCGGAGTCGCTGCTGCAATTGATCGAAGTCCTGGGTCTGCAACTGGCTGCTGCTGACGTTCGCGAGCAGGTGCAGCTCACGGAGGTTTTTTTCAAACAGCTCGGCCAGGAGCTAAGGCTCCTGCTGGGCCCGCCCACAGCCAGCGAAGCCAACGCCGCAGGCCACGTTTCGCTTGCGATCGGGTGGATGTTGAGCCGGATTAGCGAGCCGATCAGCTTGCAAAAATTAGCTACTGAAATCAGCCTGACCCCCCGCAGCGTGCAGGCTTTCTTCAAAAGCGTGTTGGCAATTTCGCCAATGCGCTGGCTGAAATTGGCCCGCATAAGTAAGTTACGCGAACTTCTCTGGTGTGGCGATATGGCGCCCCTCTCAATTCAACAATTGATGGGCCGCTGCGGCCTCAGTAATACCAGTCTCAATCGCCAGCATTACAAGGATGTTTACGGGGTTAGCCCCACGGAAGACAGACACGAAGCGCAATACATCAAAACACAAGACGACGAAATAAGCAAAGTCTCTGGATATTACAAATTCAGCAGCGCAAAAGCGGCTATTCAATACCTAGAGGGCTTAATCGACATGGATGGGGAAGAAGGCCAAAGCCACCAAGTAGCAATGGTAATTAAATCACCCAACACATAAAGCAAATACTAATTATTAAAATTCGATCTTGATTGATAAGTTTCACTCAAAACTTTTGAGCTCCTGGCGAATCAACTTGGCCATTAAGGCCGAGAGCGTTGTGTCTTGATCCAGCGCATGCAAGCGAAACTGACGGCAAAGGCTGCGCGGCAGGCTCACGGTGATGCGGGACATCGAGTCGGAGCTCTCTGCAGACATCTCCATGGCCCCAGACCTTTCAGGGCTGAATTTGGGATTTCCCTCTGACAGAGCTTGCACTTCTCGAGGCTCTGCAACCGAAGCAGGGCTGGTCATTCGCAAATGGAATAGAATTTTGCCACAATACAAAATGTTGTCGGGTTCGACTGTCAATCCGGCCGCTTGCTTCGCAATCCGGCCACTTTATTTCGCAATCCAGCCGCTTTCATCGCAGTCGCAAATTCACGCTCAGGTCACCAACCGTATCAATTAATACATTCCAAAGCTCCCCAGTCAGCGTTTCCTATTCAGATTTTGCGATGGACCTCACAAGTCGAATCAAGGAATTTCGCAGCCATCAGCGCAGTGTGCGGAGCTGGTTTTTAACTACAATGCTGCCTCAGAACACCGTGATGGCCAGCGGCAACAGGCTTACTTTGTTGCTGATCGGTCAATTGATTCTGCGGCAGAGTCGCCCTTTCAAAGCCATCACCACCGAAGCGGAATCCGTAGACGCCCTGGCGGCTCTTGAGCCGGGATTGCTGATCGTGGCCTCTCCCCTTGAGGAGGGCGACGCGATCAGCCTCTGCCGCAAGGCCCGGCAACAACAACCCAAGCTCAAGATCCTGTTGATATTGGACGCACAGGACAGCAAATCAGCCTTCCGGGAAATCGATGCCTTGGTGGATGCGGTGCTGCACACGCACGACATCGGCGGCGACGACTACCCGTTAGTGAACGCCCTAATGGCGATCCTGCGCTCTGGCCGCTACCGCAGCCCCTCGCTACGGCAGCCGCAACAGGTGGATCCGGGCTCTCCAGCAGTTGAGCAGCGCTCCAGGGAGCCCCAGCTAACGCCTCGTGAACAGGAGGTGCTGGACCTAATCGGCCGGGGCCTGAGCGATCGCCAGATCGCCACCAGCTTGGGGCTCAGCTACGAAACCGCCCGCACCTACGTCAAGACAGTCCGACGCAAGCTGGGCAGCAACAACCGCCTGGCTGCCGCGGCTTGGTCTTGGCGGCGGCGCCCTGACTCTTGACCCTCCCCACATGGGGGGGGGGGGGGGGCAAACACCAACTACCGCCGTGAAAAGGTGTAATTATGCAGATACCGCTTAACAGGCATGCATCTCCTGCAAAGCGCTCCAAAAGCTCCTTTCCATGCTCGCCTCCCTCTAGTGAAGAATTCGGGAAAATCGGTCAAAAAGCTCTCAGTGCTTTTGTCATCAGAGCTACATCTGCGCTCCAAGCGTCAGGCGCTGCTGAATGATCAAACTCTGACCGATCTGATCGTCTCCCTGCTAACCAGTTATCTCGATTCGGTTGATTCGGCCTCACAAGAAAAATCCCTCCGGAATGGCGAAGGGATTTAGGGCTTACTGAACTATCACTGAGCCAATCCTGAAGCGTCAGCTTTCAGTCCTGGATTGTCAGCTTTCAGTCCTGAATTGTCACTTTGTTGATGCGGCTGCCGTTCTTCAGGGCCGTAACCACGTCCATGTTGCCGGTGAGGCCGAACACGGTGTGCACGCCATCAAGGTGGGGCTGGGCTCCGTGACAGATATAAAACTGCGAGCCGCCAGTGTTCTTGCCGGCATGGGCCATGGCCAGGGTGCCCGCCTGGTGCTTCTGGCTATTGATCTCGCAGTTGATCTGGTAGCCGGGGCCGCCGGTACCGGCGGTGCCACGGGCGCCTTCACGACTATTTGGGCAACCGCCCTGGGCCATGAAGCCGGGAATCACGCGGTGGAAGGCCAGGCCGTCGTAGAAGCCCTCCTTGGCGAGCTTGGTGAAGTTGGCCACGGTATTGGGTGCATCGGCCTCGAACAGTTCGAGTTCGATGGTGCCGGCGTCGGTCTCCATCAAGGCTTTGGTCACGGCGGCAGGGGATAAAGGCCGACTTTATGGGGTGGCACGGGCCAACCGGCTGAAACGCCATGCTGAGAATGGGGCAGGTTCAAGCCGGACCAAACCTTTTCAACGCCCCGTCGCCAGACCCCGCCGCCGATGAGCAGCCCCACCCCCAACTCCCCTAACGGCATCGATCTCAGCCGCGCCCGCCTGGGGATCCTGGGGGGCAGCGGTCTCTACGCCATGGA
>NZ_JAGQCP010000003.1:0-114326 GCF_024346255.1 Cyanobium sp. BA5m-10
CCTTGGCGAAGCAGATCTGCTGCGGCGGGCTATGGGTAAGAAGAAAAAGAGTGAGATGGAGAAACACCAGGGACTTTTTGTAAGTGGCGCCACGGAACGTGGCGTCGAACCGCGAATAGCGGAGGCATTGTTTGAGCAGATGGTTCTATTTGCTGAATACTGTTTCAATAAGAGCCATTCCACCGCCTATGGCGCGGTGACCTATCAGACGGCTTACCTAAAGGCCCACTACCCAGTTGCCTACATGGCGGCACTGCTCACAGTCAATGCCGGAGACTCGGCCAAGGTGCAGCGATATATCGCCAACTGCAATGCTATGGGTATCGAAGTGATGCCCCCTGATGTAAATGCTTCCGGCATCGATTTCACACCCGTTGGTGATCGAATTCTGTTTGGTCTTTCGGCCGTTCGCAATCTGGGTGATGGGGCGATTCGACAGTTGATTGAGGCCCGCTCTGGCGATGGTCGTTTCAACTCCCTGGCCGAACTATGCGATCGCCTTCCTGGTCAGCAGCTCAACCGCCGCGCCTTGGAGGCCCTAATCCATTCAGGAGCACTTGATGCCCTCGAGCCTCTGGGCAATCGCGCCCAATTGATGGCGGATCTGGATCTGGTGATCGACTGGGCCAGCTCCCGTGCCAAGGACCGGGCCAGCGGTCAGGGCAACCTCTTTGATTTGTTTGGCGCCACTGCCGCTGCCGATTCTGCTGGGGGTTCCGATGCCGCCGGCCTGGCCGATATCAGCACTGCTCCCAAGGCTGCTCCGGTGCGCGACTATCCCCCCACAGAAAAACTACGCCTGGAAAAGGAGTTGGTGGGCTTCTACCTATCAGACCACCCCCTGAAGCAGCTGGCCCAGCAGGTGAAGTTGCTATCGCCGGTGGCTCTGGGCAATCTCGACGAGATGGCTGACAAGGCCAAGGTGAGTGCAATTGTGATGGTGCCTGAGCTGCGTCAGGTGAACACCCGCAAGGGCGACCGGATGGCCGTGCTTCAGCTTGAGGATCTAACCGGCAGCTGTGAGGCGGTCGTTTTTCCTAAAAGCTATGCCCGTTTAGCCGACCACCTAATGGTGGATGCGCGCTTGCTGGTATGGGCCTCGGTAGATCGCCGCGATGATCGAGTGCAATTAATTGTCGAAGACTGCCGCTCCATTGACGATCTGCAGTTGTTGATGGTTGATTTGCCTGCCGATCAGGCCGCCGACATCGCCATTCAGCACCGCCTGCGCGAGTGCCTACATCGCCACAAGCCACCCCAGGACGAGGCTGGCCTGCGAGTACCTGTGGTGGCCCTGGTCCGTCAGGCGGGCCAGACCCGCTTCGTGCGGCTTGGCCCCCAATTTTGCGTAGGCGATGTGGGCGCTGCCCTTGATACCCTCACCGCTGCCGATTTTCAGGCTCGAATCAGCTCACCGCTCTTGGCGGCCTGAGCTGGTTGGCTGATTACCTGAACCATTGCGCATCGCCTTAATCGAGCTGCGCAAGCGGCTGATATTTAGTCCGATCTGCTCGGTGCCGAACAAGCTGCCTGGCTTCTCTTCCCAGCTTGCGGAAAGCACACCAAAGCTCAAGCCCAACAGCCCTAGAAAAAAACATCCACCAGAGGCCGCCAAGGTGGCACTGGGTGGAACGTCAAAAATTTGGCGGCTGACTAACAGGTAGCTACCAATAAATACGCCCATGCCCATGACGGTGGGAATGCCAGTGCCGATTGCAATTCGGCGCGCCATGCGATTGGCAACCGCGTCAGGGATTACCTGCTGGCTGGGACCGGAACGCCGGGCCGGTTTTGGGTTGCCTTTGCCCGATTGGGCGCGACCTTGCATTCCCTTTCCGGCCATGGCTGCCTCGATCAGCCCCGGATGCCGAGCTTGGCGATCAAAGCGCTGTAGCGCTCCTTGCTGATGCCATTTAGGTAACCAAGCAGGCGCTTACGGCGTCCGATCATCTTGAGCAGGCCTTGGCGCGAAGAAAAATCGTGCTTGTTTTTCTGCAGATGGCCGGTCAGCTGGCTGACCCGCTCACTGAGCATGGCCACCTGGACTTCCACCGATCCGGTGTCTGTGCCATGGGTCTGGTGACCGTTGATCAGTTCCTGCTTTTTGGTGGTGGTGAGCGGCATGGGCTGGGGAATAAAACGCAGGCTGGGCCCGGTTTGGGGACCTACGGTGCAAGTTCCCACCATACCTTCTGACGGACATTGGTATTCCGTCTCAATCCATTGGGCGGGATAGCCAGCGCAAGCACTCTCGGATCCAATCTTCTGCCCCGGCCGACTCCCCCATGCCGACGGCGGCTACCGCGCGCAGGGCGCGATGGATTTCAAGGGCTTCGTAGCCCAGAGCAGCCAGGGTTAGCTGCACTTCATCACGGCCTTCTGCCGGCAGCAGGGGGCCGTCCGCCAGCGAATCCGGATCGCCGTGGTTTTCCAGTTGGCCCAGAAACCGCTGCTGCAGTTTGGTCCGCAGCTCAACAGCCAAGCGCTCGGCTGTGCGCTTTCCCACCCCGGGTGCCTGGCAGAGCCGCCGCAGATCGGTCTGCACGATGGCTTGCACCAACTCCCTGGGATCCATCACTCCCAGTAATCCCAGGCCCATTTGAGGCCCTACGCCGCTTACGGCAACCAATTCCCGAAACAGATCCCTTTCGTGGCGCTCACCAAAGCCGTAGAGAATCCAGGCGTCGTCGCGGATGGCCAAGTGGGTGTGCAGCCTCAGAGCACTGCCCTCCTGCGGCAGCTGCTGCCATTGCCGCTGGCTCACCTGAACCTCATAACCCACCCCCTGACACACCAGCAGCAGGCCATAGCGCTTGTCCTGCTGCCAGGGATGGTTGAGTTGCCCTTGCAGCCAGCCGATCATGGAGTCAGTAATAGGTTCCCCATCGTGCCCGCCGTGTTCAGCCGTGCCCAGCCCCTGCCGCTTCCCCGGTTGAGCGCCTGGTTGCTGCCATTGCTGTTGATGGTTTGCATAGTGCTCACTGGTTGCAGTGCTTCCGCTCAGCCGCCGCGATCGGTGTTATTGCATGCCCTTGAGTTGCAGATTCAGCTCACCCAGGGCGCCATCGCTGATGCCCTGGCCCTAGATGCCGGCGGCATGCCGGAGGTGAGTCGGGTGCGGGTGGCTCAGCAGCAGCCGATCGGGATCGGTGAGGCCAAGGGGCTGCGGCTGGAGGGCCAGTTCGACTGGCGCCTCGCTGGCGATCCGATCCGGGTGGACAGTCCCTTTGAGCTCTTTCTGCAGCGGGGCGAGCGAGGCCAAAGCTGGCGTTTGGCACGCCCCGTGGGTCCTGCCCCATCTACCGGCGCTGACGGCCAGCAGACCTGGATCACCGACCCGCTACCACTCAAGGCACGGGGCTGATCAGCAAGACTTAGAGGATGGATACGAGCCCGCCTGCCTGGCTGCCTGAGACAGCCGCCCGCATCTACCCCGGTTGGGTGCAGCGCAAGGCGGTCACCCTGTGCAAGCGGGATCAGAAACGTGGCGGCAGCAACAACGTGCAGGAATACCGCATCGCCATACACAACGCCGTGGTGGCCTCGGGCGGCCTGGACCACTGGACCGGCGAACACCTCGACTGGCATCTGATTGGCACCTACGACAACCGGGAAGCAGAAGCTGGAAGGGGCGCACACAAGAAGCAGTACGCCCTGCTTCCCACAATCGATCACCTTTCCAATCTCCCCGAACCAGATTTCGTTATCTGCGCCTGGCGAACCAACGACGCCAAACACGACATGACGCCGGCGGAGCTGGTGGAGTTTTGCCGCCGGGTTCTGGCCCATCACGAGGCTAAGGCCGCTTCTGTTGCTGACTGTGGCTAAGGCTTACCAGGGTGGCTGCCAGAACGAGGCCAGCCCCGGCGATGGTCCAGCTGTCGATTGACTCACCAAATAGCAACCAGCCCCAGCCACCGGCAAACAGCACTTGCACGTAGCTGATCGCCGTTGCTCGTGCCGCCGGCAGGGCAGTGAGGCTGCGGGTCAAATACACCTGACCAAGCTGGGTGAAGACCCCAACCCCGACCAGCCATAGCAGCTCCGCTGGGGTGGGAAGCACGGGATTGAGGGCCACCAGCGGCAGGCTCAAGGGCAGGGCCACCAAGGGGAAGTAAAAAACGATCACCAGCGGGTGCTCGCTCGTGCCGAGGGAGCGCACGCTTACGTAGGCAAATGCGGTGAACAGGGCCCCGGCAACGGCGATCAGTACGGGAACAAGCGCCAGGGTCGCGCCGCCCTGCAGCAGGCCGGCCGGTTGGGCAACGAGCAACACCCCGAGCCAGCCCAGGGCCATGGCCGCCAGCACCCGCTTGCCGATTGGCTCACCGAGCATCAGCCAGGCCAGTAGGGCCGTGAACGGCGGGTAGAGGTACTGCAGCACCGTGGCCGCAGCCAAGGGCAAGGCCGCTAGGGCGGCATAAACACACACCAGGGCGGCCGTACCGATCGCTCCGCGCCAGATCAGTAGCCAGCGCCTTTTGCCCCAAGCTGGAATCCCGGCTCGGTGCAGCAGCCACCAGCTCAAGGCCACGCTCACAATCGCCCGGGCGAACACCACCTCGGCAACGGGAATGCGTCCTCCCACCTGCTTGACGCAGACGCCCATCAGCGAAAAGCTCAGGGCACTGACAACCATGCCGAGCATGGCTTGCCTTCCCTGGTCAGAATCAGGCTTCGCTTCAGCGCCCACCGCAAATAGCCCCTTCCTTGAGCCTGCCTCGTCTCCACCCCCGCACGATTGAGGCCGTCAAGGAGCGGGCTGACATCGTTGATGTGGTGGGCGAGCACGTAGTGCTCAAAAAGAAGGGGCGTGAGTACGTAGGCATCTGTCCCTTCCACGACGACACGTCACCGTCAATGACGGTGTCCCCGGCAAAGCAGTTCTACTACTGCTTCTCCTGTGGTGCCGGCGGCAATGCCATCAAGTTTTTGATGGAGCACCAGCGCCAGAGCTTCAGCGATGTGGTGCTGGAGCTGGCGCGCAAATACCAGCTGCCGATCGAGACCCTCGATGGCCCCCAGCAGGAGCGGCTGCGCAAGCAGCTCTCGCGCCGCGAACAACTGCACCGGGTACTCACCCTGGCGGCTGGTTGGTTCCGTAGCCAATTGCGCGCCCCTGAGGGTGCCGCCGCTCTCACCTATCTGCGCGAAAGTCGCGGCCTGAATGAAGCCACCCTGGAGGCCTTCGAGCTCGGCTTTGCTCCCGACCGTTGGGATGGCCTGCTAATCCACCTGCAGCAGGTTGAGGGGCTGGGGCCGGAGTTGCTGGAGGAAGCAGGCCTGGTGGTGCCACGCAAGGGCGCCAGTTCCCAGGACGGCCGTGGTTTCTACGACCGCTTTCGCGGCCGGGTAATGGTGCCGATCAAGGACCGCCAGGGGCGGGTGATCGGTTTCGGTGGCCGCAGCCTCGATGGCGGCGAGCCCAAGTACCTCAACTCTCCGGAGACTGAGGTGTTCGAGAAGGGCAAGCATCTCTTTGGCCTCGACAAAGCCGCGGCCGCGATCCGCAAGGACGACCGAGCCGTGGTGGTGGAGGGCTACTTCGACGTGATCGCCCTGCACGCCGCCGGTATCACCAATGCGGTGGCGTCCCTTGGCACCGCCCTAAGTAGCCAGCAGATCACCCAGCTCTGCCGCTGCTGCGAGGGGCGGCGGATGGTTCTCAACTTCGATAGCGATGGCGCCGGTGTGCGCGCTGCCCAACGGGCCATTGGCGAAGTGGAGCAGCTGGCCTTGCAGGGCCAGCTGGAGTTGAGGGTGCTGCAACTGCCCTCCGGCAAAGATCCCGATGAGTTCCTCAAGAGCCAGGGTGCCGGCGATTACCGGGCCCTGCTTGATCAGGCGCCGCTCTGGCTCGACTGGCAGATCGAGCAAGTGCTCGAGGGTCGAGATCTAGCCCGTCCCGATCAGTTCCAGCTTGCGGTGACGGCCCTCGTAGCCCTGCTTGGCAAGCTGCCCCAGAGCGCAGTGCGCAGCCACTACCTGCAGCGGGTGGCCGAGCGCCTCAGCGGTGGTCAGGCCCGTCTGGCGATCCAGCTGGAAGACGATCTGCGTCAGCAGGTCAAAGGCCAGCGCTGGCATGGACGTTCCCAGAAGTGGGAGTTGCCGGGTGAGGCTGGGCTGCGGGAGCGGGCTGAAGCGGAGGTGTTGCGGATGTATCTGCACTGCCCCGGCTACCGCAGTGCGATCCGGGTGGAGTTGCGGCAGCGCGAACTCGACGATTTCGCCCTGAAGCACCACCGCCTGCTTTGGGCTGCGATTAGCGGCCTAGAGGAGGTCAACCTCGGTGTGGGCCGGCTCGAGGCGATCAACCGCGGCCACGACCCCGGCTCAGACCTCGCCGATCTTGATTTGCCTCGGTTGCTGGGCGATCAGCTGGTGGTGGAGCAGAGCGCACTGCTCTCCAGGCTGACGCCCTTGCTCGAGCCTAATGAGCTGCAGCGCATGGCTTTCAGCCAGCCCCTGCTTCAACTTCGCGGTGCCACGGCATCTCTGGAGCGCCAGAAGAGTGTCAAACGCTGCCGGCATCTGCTGGATGCCTGGAGCAGTCAGCGTCTTGAGACCCTGGAGCGTTGTATCGCCCGGCTTCTAGAGCAGGAAAGGGAGGAGGCCCGGGCCACGGCCTCGGGCCTGGCACCGCTTAGCGATATGGAATCGCGCATCGAGGCCCTCTTCAGCGAACTCAACAGCGACGCCCTGCGCTTTCAGGAGCTCTATTACAACGAACGCAAACATCTCGAACACCTCGACTCCCAGCGCCGCGCTGGCTACGAGGAGGTGATGGCCCAACCGGCGGCTTAATCAGCGGTAACCACTTCTGTCTTGCCCTAAGACCTTTTCAACACTCTGTTTATCCCCTCGCTTTGATGTTTCTTCCGCGGCTTTCCCTGTTTTTACTGCCATCTTTACTGCTGCCTTTGTGGCTTACCCCTGCCGCGCTTGCCCAGCCCTGCCCCTGCAGCTGTGAGCAACCCAGCCAGGGCGTGATCGGTCCAGATGGTCTGTGTCAGTGCCCCTGTGGGGTGGTGCCGATTCCCGGCATCAACGCCGAAACCCTCTCTGGCCCTCCGAAACCGCCCCAGGCAGGTGGCCCCACTCCTACCTGGACCGTGGAACCTGGCTATGACGACGACTTTGGCGGCCCTTTCTGGGATGACTGGTGGTGATTTCACCAGAGCGTCAGCAGGTGGGGCAGCCAGCCAACGTTGCGCATGCCCTCCACCAGTTCAATGATTGCTGCAATCCATACAAACCAGATGTCGCTGAGGAGGTGGCGGCGAAACAGGCGCGGGTTGCTGCTCCAGCTGGCGGGCTCGCAGTAGAGCCCTGGATTGGGCCAGAAGCGTGGCACCCGCTGCCGGTATTGGCGGAAGGATTCGCCGAATAGTTCTTCTAGCCGTCTTTCCTCCCTAGCCATGATCCCCGGGTAATAAAGACCAAATATCACCAGAAATAGCAGCGGTTAGGTGAGGGTTTCGGTGCTAAGCCCCACTCCCACCAAACCGATGCTGCTGAACACACATAAAGTGTTGCGACTGATCGAGTAGGGCCCCTCAGTGACCAGCTCTCCGTCCTTGCGGCCGGAGATAAAAAATGAACACCAGATCCGCCCCGTTGCTCCAATGGCAGCCAGGCCAAGGCCGGTACTGAACAGGAACGTGGCTACATTTTCATGCTGCAGCTCCCAGTGGCTCTGGGTGAGTGCTAACAAGATGAAAGCCAGTACTGCCACCAACTTCGATAGCCCGGTGCGCTGGTGTTCCCACCAGGTTTTGCCGGCCGCTTTAGGCAATAGCGTCATGGGCTCGTCACAGTCATCCTTGGTCTACTCCTTTATTTGCTGATCCCCGCATACGCTGCCTATCTGCTGATTCCACCCTGGTTCCATGGGGTTTTTCGAGGTGTTCTGGGACGGTGAAGCAATCGGCGATGGCAGCGATCTTGAGGAAGCTCTCACCGCCTACCTCTCCGTGCAGCCTGAAGACATCAGCTGGGTTGAGGCCTGCGCCGCTGCCAGCGCTCCTCCCTGCATCCGGCGCTATGCCTCGTTTGAGGCCTACCTCGACAATGCCGATGAACAGGAGACGATCACCGTTACTGCCGCCATGATCGAAGCTGCCTTGTTGCCATTGTCATCAGGCCCGCAGTGATCAGGTCGGCAGTGATCAGGCCCGCACTACCGGGATGGCGTCTAGGCGGGTAGTGGCCGCTCCAGATAGTCGTGAGCGCCGCATTCGCCAAGGGGTCTGCAGTCCCGCGGCTGCCCATTGCACGGTGCCGCTGCCGTAGTGGCGGTTGAGCTGGTCGATGGTGGCCATTAGGGCTGTGCGACGGTGTTGTTGCTCCAAGGGCAGTGGCAGCAGCAAGTTGTGCTGGAGGGTCTCCTCTCCCTGCAGTTGCTGCATCAGTACGCCTGCTTTGTGCAGGGGCTTGTGGGGGCTGAACAGCACTGCCACCAGGGGTAGGGCTGCCTGCAGCAGTACGGCGGTGTCATTGCTGGCTAGCGGCAGGCTCACCGTGGCGCTGTTGCTGTAAAAACTGGTGCCGTTGAAGGGGTTACTGCGCACGAACACCGTGATGGCACCAGCCCGTTGCTGTTGCCGCCGCAATTTCTCCGCTGCCCGGCTCAGGTAGGTAGCAACCGCCTCCCTCAGTTCGCTCTGGCTGGTGATCGGCTGGCTAAAGCTGCGGCTCACGCAGGTTTCCCGCTTGGCGGCCGGCAGGGTCTCTAGCGGTAGGCAGGCCATACCCCGCAACTCCTGCTGCAGGCGCAGTCCCACTACGCCGCAGCGGCGGCGTAGTTCGCCACTGGGCATGTCGCGCAGAGCCTTGGCATCGGCGACACCGCGCAGGCGGCACCAGCGGGAGAGCTGGCGTCCCATGCCCCATACATCCTCGATGGCGACCGCTGCTAGGTGGGGATCGGGGTCATCCATGCTGCCGAGGTCGAAGACACCCGTGGCGCTGGCCGTCGTCTTGGCAAGTCGGTTGGCGAGCTTGGCCAGCACCTTGCTGGGGCCGATGCCTACCGCCACCGGCAGGCCGAGCTGGCAGAGCACGTGGTGACGCAGCTGCCGGCCCCAATCGTGCAGGCTGCGCTGGTCGGCGGGCCGGCTTAGCTGGCCGAAAGCTTCATCGATCGAATAGATCTCCAGCGCTTCCACCCAGGGTTCCAGGGTGGCCATCAGCCGCTGGCTCATATCGGCGTATAGGGCGTAGTTGGAGCTGCGCACCACCACGCCCTGGCGCTCCAGCTCGCGCCGCACCTGAAAGTAGGGCTGGCCCATGCGGATGCCGAGGGCTCGGGCCTCGGCGCTGCGCGACACGATGCAACCGTCGTTATTGGAGAGCACCACCAACGGCCTCCCCAGCACGGCGGGATCCAGCACCGCTTCGCAGGAGGCGTAGAAGTTGTTGCCGTCGATCAGCACGATTGCCTGGCGGCGGCGGCTCCAGGGTTCGCAGGTCATGGCGCTCTACGGCACACCCCAGCCAGGTTCCAGCGTGCGGACCGCGTGCAGGGCCACCGCCCAGATGCGAGCGCAATCAAAGCAATCCAGCTCTAGGGGCGGGTAGGCCGGGTGGGCTGCCTCTAGCCGTAGCCGGCCTTGGTGGGCTACTAGCCGTTTAAGGGTGAAGCAGCCGTCCAGGCAGGCCACCACGATCTGGCCGGGGCGGGGCTCCAGGCCTCGATCGACGATCAGTAGGTCGCCGTGGTCGATTCCGGCCGCCTGCATCGATTCACCACTCACCCGCAGCAATACCGTGCTGGCGCGGCAACGGATCAACTGGGCATCGAGACTGGCGCTTCCCGGCAATGGCGGAAAGACTGGATGGGCTGGGTGTGCCAGGCGCGCGCCGCGGGTCAACCCATACTAGTTCAGGCGTACTGCCGCGCTGTTTTAGTCCGGCTCGCCGGACTCGGGCGTAGTGGTGGTGAAGCGGCGGTAGAGCCAGGCGCCAGCTGCGCCCCAAAGCAAGGTCCACAACACAAAAGTGGTGAGGGTACCGAGCTGGCCGGTCTCGAGGGAATAGACGCCGGCCTGGATTAGTCCCGCATCGATCAGGGAGCCGCCGATGCCCCAGCCGAGCACCCAGCTGAATAGAAAGCCGATCGCCTGAAGATTGCCGGTCATGGGGTGGAGGTTAGGCGCTGGTTGAAGCGACGAATGAACAGTGCCAGCGGCATCGGACCGCAACGGCGTTGCCAGCCCAGCCCTTCCGGATAGCGCCGCCAGCAGGAAAGGCGGCCACCGCGGCGGTCCAGGCAGATCAGGTAGCGGTAGGTAGCAGCAGCTATTGGGGACAGGGTTTCCGGTGCTGGCAGCGGCGCCAAGGGCAAGAAAACAGCATGAAGTTCCTGCCAGCTGCTGGGCGGCCTGCCGCTGCTGCGCAGGGGCGAGCCAAGCAAGCTGGCGAGCTG
Organism: Cyanobium sp. BA5m-10; assembly: GCF_024346255.1. NCBI lineage: Bacteria > Bacillati > Cyanobacteriota > Cyanophyceae > Synechococcales > Prochlorococcaceae > Cyanobium > Cyanobium sp. BA5m-10. The sequence goes on from NZ_JAGQCP010000003.1 coordinate 10,427, forward strand.
CTGGGGGAAGCCGGCGTCTGGCAGCAGCCAGTGGCCCTGGCGGGATTGGCAGGGTTCGAGCAGGGAGATCACGGCGGCACAGGCCATGGGCGGAAAAGGGCAGGACCCTTCTCCAGTGCCCGGCCTGTCCCACGGTCAGCCGCGGTGGGGCAGCTCCCGGATCAGACCCGGCCCTATCCCGCGCTGGCCATATGGCGCATTAGGTCGAGGCACTTGCAGCTGTAGCCCCACTCGTTGTCGTACCAAGCCACAACCTTCACGAAGGTGTCGGTGAGGGCGATGCCGGCTCCGGCATCAAAAACCGAGGTGCAGCTCTCACCCAGAAAGTCGGTGCTCACAACCTCGTCTTCGGTGTAGCCAAGAATTCCGGCCATGGGGCCTTCGCTGGCGGCCTTCATGGCGGCCTTGATCTGGTCGTAGCTGGCGGGTTTGGCCAGGTTCACGGTGAGGTCCACCACCGATACATCGGGGGTGGGAACGCGGAAGGCCATGCCGGTGAGCTTGCCGTTGAGCTCGGGGATTACCCGGCCAACCGCCTTAGCGGCACCGGTGGAGCTGGGGATGATGTTTTGGGCTGCGCCGCGGCCACCACGCCAGTCATTCACCGAAGGGCCATCCACGGTTTTCTGAGTGGCGGTGGTGGCATGCACCGTGGTCATCAAGCCATTGACGATGCCGAAGTTGTCGTGGAGCACCTTGGCGACAGGTGCCAGGCAATTGGTGGTGCAGCTGGCATTGGAAACCACGTCCTGGCCCGCGTAGCTGCTGTGGTTCACGCCCATCACGAACATTGGTGTGGCGTCCTTGGAGGGAGCGCTCATCACCACACGCTTGGCGCCGGCATTGATATGGGCGCGGGCGGAGTCGTCGGTGAGGAAAAAACCGGTGCTTTCGAGCACGTAGTCGGCGCCAACCTCGCCCCACTTGAGGTTGTTTGGATCTCGCTCGGCGCTGATACGGATCACCTGGCCATTCACCACCAGCTGTCCGTTTTCGACGGCCACCTCACCCTGGAAGCGGCCATGGGTGGAGTCGTAACGGAGCATGTAGGCCAGGTAGTCGACCTCGATCAGGTCGTTAATACCAACGATCTCCACGTCCGCCAGGGTCATGGCACGGCGGAAGGCAAGGCGGCCGATGCGGCCAAAACCGTTAATGCCGATGCGAATGGTCATGGTGGTGCTCCCTAAACCCTGTGGAGAAAGTATGGGGGCACCATACGGGGGATGGATCAGCTCAGGGCCTGGCTCAAGGCCGCCAGACCAAACACCAGAAACAGGCCGCCACTGAGGCGATAGAGCAGGCGCTCATTCACCCATTGACCAATCCACTTGCCGGCGCCTACGGCCAGCCAGGTGACCAGGGCATGACCTGCCAGGGTGCCGGCGAGCAGGCCGCCAAAGCTGAATACCTGGGCCGGCGCAGTGGCCATAAAAATCGTGGTGAACTGGGTTCGGTCGCCTAGCTCAGCGATAAACACCAGCACGAATGCCTCCCAGATCACGGCCCAGGCCGTGTTAAAGGCCTTGCTGCTTTCCGCCGTATTGATCGCCTGCTCAGCCTCCTCCTTCTCCTCGGTAGCCGCATTGGCAGCCATGCCCTGGGCATCGATCAGCAGCTTGATGCCAAAGCTGAGGAAGAGCACGGCGGCCAGCCAGGGCACCAGGCTTTGGGGTAGCAGCTCCCGCAGGCCGTATCCAAGGGCAAGCGAGATCAAGGTGACCGCGGTTAGGGCGGCAAATGAGCCAACAAATACCCAGCGGGCGCGGTGGCGCACTGCAAGGATCAGCGCCATAAAAAAAGTTTTATCGCCCAGCTCGGCCAGGGTGATGGCGGTGAGGCTGGAGCCGAAGGCAGCCAGGCTGGGATCGCTGGAAAGGGTTGGAGCCATCACTTATCAATAGCCGAGGGGATGTCCTCGTCGTCCTCGAGCAGCAATTGCTGAAAGGCGGTGTATAGATCGCCAAATTCCGCTGCGGTGCGCCGATCGGCCCGCCCAGCGGTGTTGCGACCACGGAGCTTGGTGGGGCTGGCGGCAATGCTTGGCGCCGGCGCAGGGGTAGCGCTCTGGCGGCGGCTCTCCAGCTCGCGCAGCCGCTCCATCAAGTGGGGCGGCACCGTGCCATCGGGGCTGACCTGCATCAGCTCCTTGAAAAGGGCCTCGGGGTTTTGCTCCAGCTCCACCTTGTGGCGTCTATCGCTGGCCTTGGTTTGGCTTTGCTGAGGCGGCTCAGGCTTGGGTAGGGGTTGGGGCAGGCTGCGGCCTAGGGCTTGAAGGCGTTCGCGGCTACGGGCGTCGAAGCTCATCGATTCAGCTCAACTGCAGCCCAGGCTGGCGCGGGTGTCGCGGCCGGTCACCGGGTTGGTGCCACTGGCAAGCCCACAAAGGGTTTTGAGCGCATCACCACGCAAAGGCACATTGGTGAAATCTGCCCCCTCAATCACCACATTTGTGAATTTGGTGTTGAAGGCAAAGGCGTCTTCCAGCACTGCATTGGTGAGATTGGTGCCATCGAAGATCGCCGAATCGAGTGTTGCCTCCTTCAGGTTGGTGTTGCTTAAGTCAGCGTCCTGAAGCTTGGCGCCAAACAGGCTGGCCCCCTGCAGGTCGGAGCCGGCAAAGGTGGAATCCCGCAGATTTGTGAGGTTGAAGGTGGCACCCCGCAGATCCTGGTCATGAAAATCAGCGCCAATTAGCACCTGTTTGGCCACATCCATGGCCGCCTGGGCGGGCAGGGGGGACACCAAGACCAAGCCTATGGCACTGACCAGGGCGAACAACAGCGCCAGCACCCCGCCAGCCAGACTGCCCGGAGAACGACCGGAACTGGATCGACCGGAAAATAAAAGGGGCAACATGACGGCTGGGTGGGTATCTCAAGCCTAGGCAGGGCACCTAGCAGCGCACTGCGTGGGAACCCTGGTAGCTGCTGCTCCAGGCCAATGGCTCGCACCACTGCACGACGCCAGGGCGACTGGGCCGAGCAGCGGGTACTGCGCCTACTGCTCGGCAGGGGTTGGCGGTTGCTCTCACGCCAGTGGGCATGTCGCTGGGGAGAACTTGATCTGGTGCTGGAAAAAGGGGGCCGCCTGTTGCTGGTGGAAGTGAAAGGTCGCAGCCGTTGCGGGCCCGATAGTTGGGGTGCCGGCGCCTTGCGCCGCGGCAAGCGTCAGCGGTTGGAGCGAGCCTGGCACTGCTGGCTGGAGGACCATCCGGTTTGGGCGGAGAGCTCGGTGGAGATGGTCTTTGCCTTGGTGCCCCTGGCCCCGGCGCCCGGACCTGTCCGCTGGATCCGCGCCGATTACTGATCGGTAGTGGCCGCCGGCGCTGGCTGGCTGAACTCGACAGTGCATAGGTAGCGATAGTTGCCCATCCCTACCTCCGTCTCCTGGCAGCGCTCAGCGGTAACAACCGCACCAGCTGGAAGCTGCTGCCTAGCCCGTTCAATGGCGTTGCTTTTGTCCCAGATCGAGGATGCGGTGACGCTGCCTGCCTGAGCGGGGAGGGTCAAGAACGGCAGTGCGGCAACTATGGCCGCAGCGCAAATCAATGCCTGCGGATGAATGCCTGGATCTGGGGCAACAGCCATTGTGGATACCTGACGACTTCAAGATGACATTTACTGCCCACCGCGCCCGCAAGCGCTTCGGCCAGCACTGGTTGATTGATCAGGGGGTGCTCTCACGCATCGTGGCGGCCGCAGAGCTTGAAGCCAGCGATCGGGTGTTGGAGGTTGGGCCGGGCCGGGGAGCTCTCAGCGAGCGGCTGCTGGCTACACCGGCGGCAGCAGTGGCTGCAGTGGAGCTTGACCGCGATCTGGTGCTGGGCCTGCAAGAGCGCTTTGGCGACCAGCCGCGCTTCCAGCTCACCTCGGGGGATGTGCTGACAGTGGGGCTGCCTGCCGCCAACAAGGTTGTGGCAAATATTCCTTACAACATCACAGGCCCCCTACTAGAGCGGCTGGTGGGACGGCTCGATCGGCCGGTGGCCCACCCCTACGACCGCCTAGTGCTGCTGGTGCAGCGGGAGGTAGGGGAAAGGATCCGCAGTGAGCCTGGCGCCAGCGCCTTTTCAGCTCTGAGCGTGCGCATGCAGCTGCTGGCCAACTGCCGCTCCGTTTGTGCCGTGCCGCCGCGCTGTTTTCAGCCTCCGCCCCAAGTGCACTCGGAGGTGATCCTGTTGGAGCCGCTGCCAGTGGAGCAGCAATTGGCACCCCAGCTAGCCCGCACGGTGGAGATGCTTTTGAAGCGCTGTTTTGCCGCTCGCCGCAAAATGGTGCGCAATACCCTCGCAGGACTGCTGCCAGAAGCTGAACTTGCTGGGTTGGCAGAAGCAGCGGGCATCGGCCTGCAGCAACGGCCCCAGGAGATCGCGCCAGCAGCCTGGGTGGCGTTGGCGGGCAGCTTGAATCAGGTCATTGCTGCGCCCGCTGCCGCCCCTACCCATGGCTGATCTATGCGTGCGTGCCCCCGCCAAGATCAATTTGCACTTGGAGGTGCTGGGCCTGCGCGCCGATGGCTTCCACGAGCTGGCGATGGTGATGCAGTCGATCGATCTGGCCGACAGCCTGCGGTTGCGGCCCACGGCGGATGGCCAGATCAGCCTCCAGTGCGATCGGGCCGACCTGCCCACTGACAGCAGCAATTTGGTCGTCAAGGCAGGTGAGATGTTGCGTGCCCGCTCAGGTTTTGCCGAGCTTGGGGCCCAGATCGTGCTCGAGAAGCGCATCCCGATCGGTGCTGGCCTTGCGGGCGGCTCCAGTAATGGAGCGGCGGCGCTGATTGGTCTCAACGAGCTATGGGGACTGGGCTTTAAGAGTCAGGAGCTGCACAGCATGGCGGCTGAGCTTGGTTCTGACATGCCGTTTTGCCTTGATGGCGGCACCCAGCTCTGCTTTGGCCGCGGGGAGCTGTTGGAAGCCTTGGCCTTCAATTCAACCGATCCTCCGGCGCTACTGCTGCTCAAGCACCCGGGGGTGAGTGTCAGCACGCCCTGGGCCTACGGACGCTGCAAGGAGCTACGTGGGGATTTCTATCTTGAGGCTGAAGCCGACTTTGAGCAGCGCCGTCAGGCCCTACGCCAGGCGCCCTTGCTAGGGGCCATCGCGGGGAATAGGAGCTGGCCACCACTGCGCAACGACCTGCAGGCCGTGGTGGAACCAGAGGTGGAAACCGTGCGGCAGGGCCTGGCATTGCTGCGCCAGACCGAGCAACACTTGGCAGTTGCCATGAGTGGTTCTGGCCCAAGTCTTTTCGCCCTGTTCTCCAACCTGGACCAAGCTCGCACCGCCCATGCAGACCAATCAGAACGATTTGAGCGGTACGGCTTCGAGTCTTGGTGTTGTGGCTTCAGCGATCGAGGTGTCAGCCTGCTTCAGTGACAAAACCCGAATCCCCCATCAAGCCCAGTGATCAAGTGCCCCGTAAAGGGCCGCTGAGTTTCCTCTCTGGCTCGCTCACCGCTGCTCTGCTGGCCTGGCTGGCTTTGGGTCTGAGCCAGAAATTGGTGGCGTACTACGCACTGCATCCACCCAGTTACGGCTCGGCAATTGCCCAGAGCATCGCCACGGCCCTCAAAACGCTGGTTGTTGGCATGTCGTTTCTTGCCACCTTCAGCTTTGCCTTCATTGGCATTGGTCTGGCGTTGGTGTTCGTGCGCAGCTTGGTGTCCGGTTCCGGATCGGCCCCTGCCGAGGCGGGCGAAAAGCCCTAACTTCACACCATGACTCCCCACGATCTGGGTTTGCTGGTAACGCTGCTGCTCCCCGGCATGCTGCTTTCGGTGTTGCTGCTCTCAACCTTCGCCGCCGGCGGCTGAGATAGGTTGGCAGCTAAATGGTGCAAGCCCAGACGTGGCAGAGACGCTGCTGTTCAATGCCCTTCGGGAAGCCATCGACGAGGAGATGGCTAGAGATCCTTACGTCTGCGTGATGGGTGAGGATGTCGGCCAATACGGCGGCTCTTACAAGGTCACCAAGGATCTCTACGAGAAATATGGTGAGCTGCGGGTGCTGGACACCCCGATCGCCGAAAACTCTTTTGCTGGTATGGCGGTTGGTGCGGCCATGACGGGGCTGCGCCCAATCGTCGAAGGCATGAATATGGGCTTCCTGCTGCTTGCCTTCAACCAAATCTCCAACAACATGGGGATGCTGCGTTACACCAGCGGCGGTAATTACACCATTCCCACTGTCGTGCGGGGGCCTGGCGGGGTTGGTCGCCAGCTGGGCGCTGAGCACAGCCAGCGACTTGAGGCCTATTTCCACGCCGTACCCGGTATCAAAATTGTGGCGGTGAGCACTCCCACCAATGCCAAAGGCTTGATGAAGGCAGCGATCCGCGACAACAACCCCGTGCTCTTTTTCGAGCACGTGCTGCTGTACAACCTTTCGGAAGATATTCCAGAAGGTGATTACATCTGTGCCCTTGACCAGGCCGAGGTTGTGAAGGCTGGATCGGATGTCACGATTCTCACCTACTCACGCATGCGTCATCACTGTCTCAAGGCTGTCGAGCAGTTGGAGAATGCTGGGGTGAGCGTGGAGCTGATCGATCTAATCAGCCTTAAGCCCTTTGATATGGAGACCATATCCGCCTCGATTCGCAAAACTCACAAGGTAATTGTGGTGGAGGAATGTATGAAGACAGGCGGCATCGGGGCTGAATTGCTCGCCTTAATTACGGAAAATTGTTTTGATGAGCTTGATGCCCGGCCGATTCGGTTGTCTTCCCAGGACATCCCCACTCCCTACAACGGTGCCCTGGAAAACCTGACGATCATTCAGCCCCATCAGATTGTTGATGCGGCCCAGCAGCTCGTCGCAGGAAAGATCTAGATATGGTTCGTCAACAGGGGTGGTTTGCCCTGATCCTTGCCTTGGCAATTGCGGCCGGGGCCTTGCTCTTCAACTTTCCTTTGCAGCTGGGACTGGATCTGCGTGGCGGCAGCCAGCTCACCCTGGAGGTGCTTCCTGCCGGTGCTGTCAAGAGAGTTCAGAAAGAACAACTAGAGGCGGTCAAGGAGGTGCTGGAGCGGCGCATCAATGGCCTGGGCGTTGCCGAGTCCACTCTCCAGACCGTTGGTGAAGACCAACTGGTACTTCAGCTCCCAGGAGAACAGGACCCAAGCCGGGCCGCAAAAGTACTAGGAACCACGGCCCTGTTGGAGTTCCGGGCCCAGAAGCCAGGTACTGAGCAGGAGATGCAGGGTTTGTTGCAGCTGAAGCGTCAGGTGCAGTCCGTGCTCAACCAGAAACGTGCTCGAGCAGCGGCGGCCTCAGATCGTCAGAGCCCACCTCCCGAGATTCAACTCAAGGCTGAGGATCTTGCCCAGGCTATGCAGAAGCTAGGCCTCAGCGTGCCCGCCGGCAGCAGTGAAAGTGACCAGCTCGATTTGTTGTTGAGCACCGTAAACAGCAAGATCGTCGCCCTCTACGAACCTGCCACACTCACCGGCAAGGATCTCACCACAGCCGGGCGCCAACAGCAACAAACGGGCTCAGGATGGGATGTGACCCTTTCGTTCAACCGGGAGGGAGGTGACAAGTTCGCTGCCCTGACCAAGTCGATCGCCGGCACGAGACGTTTGCTTGGGATTGTCCTGGATGGCCGTTCCATCAGCGAGGCCAGTGTTGGCCCTGAGTTCAAGGTTGCCGGCATCTCTGGCGGATCAGCCAGCATCACCGGCAATTTCAGCGCCGAAGAGTCCCGTGACCTGGAGGTGCAACTGCGGGGTGGCTCCTTGCCCCTTCCGATCAAAGTGGTGGAGGTCCGCACGGTCGGTCCCTCGCTGGGGGCCGAGAACATCCGCACCAGCTTGGTAGCGTCTCTATCCGGTTTGGCCCTAGTAGCGGTGTTCATGGCCGTGACCTACCGGCTGCCGGGCATCGTGGCGGTGGTGGCACTGAGCCTCTACGCACTGTTCAACCTGGCTGTCTATAGCCTGATTCCAGTCACTCTCAGCCTGCCGGGGATTGCTGGGTTCATCCTTTCGATCGGCATGGCTGTTGATGCCAACGTTCTGATCTTCGAGCGCATCAAGGAGGAGCTGCGAGCAGGAAATACCCTAATTCGCTCTATCGATACTGGGTTTTCCCTGGCCTTGTCCTCGATCGTGGATGGCCACGTCACCGGTTTGATCAGCTGTGCAGCGCTGTTCGCGCTTGGCACCGGCCTTGTTAAGGGGTTTGCCGTGACCCTCGCCATCGGTCTGCTGCTAAGCCTCTTCACCTCACTTACTTGCACCCGCAGCTTGATTCGGGTCTTGATGAGCTATCCGGCCCTGCGTCGCACCATCTATTTCCTGCCCCATGCCCAGTTGCCCCTGGGTGCCAAATCCTGATGTCCAGTTCCGTGTCTACAACCACAGCACCAACCCCCCGTTTTCGCATCAGCCGCTATCGCAAGCTGGCCTGGTGGGTCTCGGGCCTGGCCTGTCTATTTAGTCTGCTGGGATTGCTGCTCTGCTTGCTCAACCCGGCAATTGCCTCCCCCTTGAAGCCGGGTCTTGATTTCACTGGCGGCACCCAGATTCAGATCGAACGGCGCTGTCCCGCTCCTGCCTGCTCCGCCATCACCGCTGCACAGGTTCAGTTGCAACTGGCCGGTGTCACCTTGCCCCCCCAGGCAGGAGATGCCCCGCCCCGCTTGACTGGGACTGCTGTTCAGGTGCTCGACCAGGGACGCTCCCTGGTGATTCGGCTGCCAGCCCTGAGTCCAACCCAGAGCAACGCCGTGATTGCAGCTATTTCAGTCACCGTTGGTCCCCTGGACCCCGCAGGCACATCGGTGAATACCATCGGTCCAACGCTCGGGGCTCAGCTTCTGCAGGGCAGCCTGATTTCTCTGCTGGTGAGCTTTGCGGCTATCTCCCTCTACATCGCCGTCCGCTACGACTTGCTATTCGCCTTCCTTGCATTGCTTTGCCTGGCCCATGACGTGTTGATCACTTGCGGGGTGTTTGCCTGGTTGGGACTAGTGGCGGGCATTGAGGTCGATTCTCTGTTTGCTGTTTCCTTGATCACTGTGGCTGGTTATTCGGTCACCGACACCGTGGTGGTATTCGACAGGATTCGCGAGCAGAAGACCAGCCTGGCCCACTTACCGCTTCAGCAGCAGGTGGATGTGGCGGTGGATGCAACCTTGACCCGCTCCCTCTACACCTCTTTGACCACCCTATTGCCACTGCTGGGTCTGATTTTCTTCGGGGGCAGCAGCTTGTTCTGGTTCTCGGTGGCGTTGGCCATCGGTATTGCCGTGGGCAGCTGGTCCAGCATTGGTGTGGCCCCCACTTTGTTACCGGTATTGTCCCGTCGCTAATCAGAACTCTGCTCATCTTGAAAGGCTGGGCCGCCGCAGCCTGAGAATCTCCATTGTGCCCATCTTGCTAGCTCTGCTTGCTCTTCTAGATCTGCGAGTCGAGCTGCAGCTACTAGCAGACAACTTCACCTTGTCTTCCTTGGCGGCAGCGGTTCGCAATCATCTCCTGGCTACCGCAGTGCTGTTGTTGTTGCCATCGCTATTGCATCACTACCGCCAAAGGCCATAACAATAATTCCAGTGGGCATTCCAATTAAACACTAAGAGTGATCAATCCCAGTGATCCATCACTTCCTTTACCAATACTTCTTCAAAGAGAACTTGCAGCACAACCACTAAGGGCAAGGCAAGTAGCACTCCTGGCAGCCCAAGCAGAGCTCCCAGGCATAGCTGGGCAGTGAGTGCGACGGTGGGCAGCAAATTGACGGTTCGCCGTAGCAAAACAGGCGTAAGCAAAAAGGCTTCAGCGTTCTGCAAAATCAGCCGCAGCACTAGCACCTGCAGCATTTTTGCTGGTGATACCAGCAACCCCACCGCCAGGGGCAGCAAGGTGGCAGCGGTGGGGCCAATCGTGGGCACGAAGGTAAGCAGGCCGCAAACAAGGGAGCTCAATAGGGCCAACGGCACTCCCAACAGGGCTAGCCCGGCCCAGGTGAGCAGAAACACGCTCACGGCAGAAAGGGTCATGCCAGCTAGCCAGCCACCTAGAGCCTGGCGGGATTCACCCAGCAGATGTTTCATCTGGGGGCGCCAGAAGCTGGGAGTAAGGGAAACAATCACCTTTTGATGACTGCGAGGATCCAGGGCCAGAAGAATCGCCAGTAAGGCCATCAACAACATCTGGATAGTGGTGTTTGCGGCGCCGCCGGCCAGGCCAAGCAGCTGGCCGCCTAGGGGCTGGAGCCGCTCCCATGTACCAAGCGCCATCAACTGCTGCTCCAGATCAGGCAGCCAATCCACCTGGCGGGCCAGGCTGCTCAGCCGCAAAGCCAAGACAGGCAAAAGGGTGGTCAATTGTTTGATCTGCTCCAGCAGCTCAGGTAGCAACAGCTGGCCCAGCACGCCGCCGAGCAACACCAGTGAAACCAGCACCACAATTAAGGCGGCTGGGCGATTCAGAGGCAGGAGGCGTCGCAGCAGGGTGATCGGTACGTCAAGGGCGACAGCCAGCACTACGGCACCGAACAGCACAAGCAGCACCCAGCGCAATTCCCAAGTGAGCAGCCCGATAACAATCAGGGCTAGTGCTCCAAGCACTGTGCGGCCGTTCATTGCGTCAGCCTGTCAGGCGCAGACGTTTCCATGGGTCCAGGATGTCGTGAATCAGTAGTTCGCGCACCATCACCTGCAGGCAAACCGCTAACGGCAAGGCCAGCAGCAGCCCCAGCGGTCCGAACACAACCGTGAACAGGAGCTGGGCCGTGAGGGTGAAGCCAGGCAGCAGCTTGAGCTGGTGATGCATCACCGAAGGTGTAATTAGATAGCTCTCCAGGTTTTGAACAGCGACATAAAGCGCTAGCACCGCTGCTGCTTTCCAGGGAGCATCTAATAGGGCCACGGACATAGGAAAAACCGTGCTTAGGGTTGGTCCAATGTTGGGAATGATGTTTAGCAGGCCTGCAAGCAAGGCGTTTGCTGCCACCAACTTCACCCCGAGCAAACTCAAGCCGATAGCCGCCAGGATGCCGACGCAAAGTGAGCTGATTAACACCCCCACCATCCAGGCACTTAGGGCATCTCCGCATTGCATCAAAACCTGACGGAAGCGGCGCCGGTAAAAAGATGGCACTAGCAGCACACCCACCTCTAGGTAGGCAGTTGGCTGAACAGCCACCATCACAGCAACGGCAACTACAAACAGGATCTGCAGCAGGCCGGTGCCAACTCCACCTGCAAGCCCAAGCAGGCGCAGGGCGCCGCCGCCCAAGCTGCTGCTCAGGCGGGGAGAGAGGCCTGGGTTACCACCAGCGTCGCTACCAACCAGCCCATCTCGCAGCCAGGACAGGCCACCATCCCCGCTGCCATAAATCATTTGAGAAACCTGCGCTAGACCATTTCTCAAGAGATCCAACAGGGTTTCGGCTGCTGCCGGCAACTTGCCGAGCAACTGGCTGAATTGGTCAACAAAAGGGGGGATCACCACGGTGGCAGCCACGGCCAACACCAGAAGTACCGTGCCCAAGCTGAGCAGGAGAGCCAGCGGCCTGGAGCACCCGAGCCGGGAGCGGATCGATCCCACCAGGGTGCACAGGGCCATAGCCAACACCACGGCGGCAAACAGGTAAATCAGGCTCTGACGCAAGCTCCAAAGCAGCACCAGAGATGCCACCAATGCCAACAGGCCTAACCACTGGCCGAATTTCAAGGGCTCAGGCCTCGTCCTGCTCGGGCTGATCATCATCTTTATTACCCGAGAAGCCCAGGTCGTGGCTGTCGGCGTAGCGCTGGGCGAAGCGCATGAAGCGATCGAAATCCTCCGTGCTCTTCCAGGTGAAGGTGCACTCCAAGGCGCTGGCCTTGCCGTTGACGAAGCGGGCCTTCACTTCACGGGTCACCAGCTCGCCTTCCTCATCCACCAGAAACATGCCGGTAATGTCGCCCATGCTTTCGGGAGCAAGGGCATCGGGCTCGTCGAATACGAAAAGGGCCTGGCCGGTACGGCCGTCCCGCGAGCGGGTGAGGCGGATGTCGGGCACGACCGGCTCATCCACCCCACGGAAGAACTGAATGGCGGCGCCCATGGCAAGAGGGGGACAAAAATCAATCCTAGGAGCCCGCCTTAACTGACTCCCCACAGACCTGCTCCCACCAGGGAGCTGGTTTCAGCAATTCAGCTGCAGCTGCATCGGGGTCTAGTCCGCCCAAATCGAAGCTGGCCAACAGGGGTTTAGCTCGCCTGCTGAGCTCGTTGTCGTAGCACCGGTCGTAGTAGTCGAGCATCTGCCGGCAGGCAGTAGCCCAGTCTTGAGAGGCGATCGCCTCCAGAGCTGTTGCCGTGCGCTGGGGGCCAAGCCGCCGGGCGATGCGTTCGGTGGCGAGGCGCAAGGACTCCTCCCCTTGATTGCCGTATACCGCAACCAGTTGCTCAACCCGCTCCGCCATAGGACGTTGGATCTCAACAGCCGGCGCCTCACCCATTTGGCGCCACAAGCCCGCGGGTATACGGCAGCGACCGACTTGGGCGCTTTCGGCCTCTAGCCAGATCGGTGCCTGGCCGGCGCTGGCCGTAAGGCTTGCAGCCAGTAGGTTCTCGTAGTGCTCCGTGCTCGGTTGCGGGGGTTGGCCCAAGCCGCCGAAACTGCTGCCTCGGTGATTGGCTAATCCCTCCAGATCAACGACCGCCTGCCCTCTTCGGCGAAGGGCATACAACAGGTCGGTTTTGCCCGTGCCGGTGCGACCGCCGAGCACGAGTAGGGGCCAGGCGGACTCAAAACAGTCCAACACCCAGCGGCGGTAGGCCTTGTAGCCGCCTTCCAACAGCAAAACGGGCAGCTCGAGGGTGCTGGCCAGCCAACCCATGCTGCCTGAGCGCATGCCACCTCGCCAGCAGTGCAGGCGCAGGGGCTTGTCTGCTTCAGCAAGCTCCAATAGGGCCTGGGCAAGGGATGGCAACTTCAGGCCAACCAGTTCAAGGCCCAGTTGCACGGCAAGCTGCCGTCCCTGCTGCTTGTAGACAGTGCCAACTTGGGCTCGCTCCTCGTTGCTAAACAGAGGCAGGTTGGCCGCTCCGGGCACATGACCCTGTTTAAACTCCCCAGGGCTGCGCACGTCAACGATCGGCCCCTTAGCCGCCAGGAATTCGTTCACACCTTGGGGAGGGCAGGGGCCCGGCATCACTGTTGAAGATCTCAGCTGACATAGTGGGTCACGCTGGCACTGCTTCAGGCTCGGCTTCCATTTCCATGCTTTCCGGACCTCCGGTCACCGCCACTACCGGCACCAGCCCTGGGGCCCTGCTTGAGAGCTTTCAAGCAGGCAATCCCCGTCAAAGGCGTGCTCTGCTGGCAACCCTGCAGCAGCAGCGCCATATTTTGCGGCACTTAATTCCAGACCATCTGGCCGGTGTTGATGCCACCGGAGATGACTGGGCAGCTGGTTTCTTAATTCAGCTCCTGCTCGATGAACAGGATGGGCTGCGCGAAGAGTTTCTGGCCCGCTACCCCGACGGCTGGCTTGCCACCGTGTCGGCCCGTGGCCTGGACTACGCGCCCCTGCAACGGGCCTTGATGGCTCAGCAGTTTGAGGAAGCCGATCGAATCACCAGCCGCTTGCTGCGGGAGCTCGCCGGCCCAGAAGCCATCCGCCGCGGGTATGTGTACTACAGCGAGGTGCCGCCGATAGCCTCCGCCGACCTAGACAGCCTCGATCGGCTCTGGGTCTGTTTTTCACGCGGCCGTTTTGGCTTCTCGGTGCAGGGCAAGTTGCTACGCAGTTGTAATGGCCGCTGGGAGCTGCTCTGGCCCAAGTTGGCCTGGAAGGAGGCAGGCCGCTGGACCCGCTATCCCGGCTCCTTTCAGTGGTCCATTGAGGCCCCTGAGGGCCACATGCCCCTTGTCAATCAACTGCGCGGTGTGCGGCTGATGGATGCCCTGCTCAACCACCCAGCTCTGCAACAGCGGATCAGGCCCTGAGCAAGGGTGCAGGCAGCGGCGTATGGTCAAAACGGCACCTGCGTATCTCAGCCCGATGGCCCTGCGCTGGTCGGACTTCATCACGCCTTCAACGCTGCAGCTAGCACCGCTGTTGGAACTGTTGATTGAGCCCATTCGCTGCCTGCAGCTTCAAGGCCAGGTGCAGCTTGGCCTGCAAGAAGCACTGGTCAATGCGGTCCGCCATGGCAACGGGTGCGACCCGGCCAAATGCTTGAGAGTGCGGCGCATTGAAACCCCCAACTGGCTGGTGTGGCAAGTGCAGGACGAGGGAGCCGGGGTGCCACCAGCAGCTCGCAGCACAAGCCTGCCTGAGCAGCTAGATGCTGCAGGTGGTCGCGGGCTGTTTTTGATTCATCACTGCTTCGACGACGTGCGCTGGAGTAACCGTGGCAACCGGTTGCAACTGGCAGTCAGTCGGCAGCGAGCTTCGTTGCTGGTCCCGGTCGGTGGCTGGGGCAACCAGGATCGCTCAACTCAGACTTGAGCCAGCCGAGCCCATGCTCAACCAACTCGATGGCCTGGCGGCGGGCGTCTGAGGATTGAGGTGCCCCGGGATCATCACCCCTAAGCAGCAGCACCAGGGCTGCAGCAAGCTGCTCAGCGCCGCGCCGGGGGCGTTGGGACTTGAAGGCGTGCCATTCCCGGTCGCCTATGGCCAGATGTCGCTGCAAAGCGACAGCCACCTCTAAGGAGCCTTCTGGCCAGCTTCGTTTCTGCTTGGACAACGGGGTTTGCACTGGACGGCTACAGGCTCAAGGTTCCATCCTGAAGCCTGTAACGCCTCGTTGGGAGCTGGCCATGCCGACGCGACCATTGGGCCACCACTCGGTGCGCCAACCAATTCGCCTACTGCACCTGCTGGATGGGCTGCTCACCCAGGCATCCTTGACGGCTAAAAGCTCCGGGGTCAATCAGCGGCGGCAACGCCAGCGCCTTGAGCTAACCCAGAGATTGCTTGATCCCCTGCCCGAGCAGCTAGCCCCCGCCTATCGCCAGGAGGTGTTGTTTTGGCGTGGGCTGCGCTGGGCCACCGCCGGTCTGCTCCTGGCCTGGATTCTGAAGCGTTAGCGAGGTTTGCGGGCCGTCCAGACCCGAGTCATGAAATGGCTTTGGGCTGTGATGCCATCAAAGCCAGGCTGGGCAAGACGAGCTCCGATGTCATCTGAGATGTAATCGCGGTAATAGGGCTCATGGAAAACCCGCCGGAAGTTCTCCATTACGGCACTGAATTGGGGTGAATCAGCCAGTTGTACGGAGTCGGCAATGACCACAACCCCTCCAGGCTCCAACACCCGGTAGGCCTGATTAATCACGTTCTGGCGTGCCTTCCCCGGCAGCTCGTGGAAAAGAAAAACGCAGGTGACGGCTTGAAAGCTTGCGTCAGCAAAGGGCAGTGCCTCTGCGTTGCCTTGGGTTAGCTGGGGAAGTTCACCGGGCAGCTGACTAAGCCATTTATTGGCCTGGCGCAGGTAGGCACTGGAAAGATCCAATCCCACCAGCTGAGCTTTGGGTAAAGCCGCCCTGATTTGACGCAGGGTGCGACCGGTGCCGGTGGCAAGGTCGAGCACGCGCACCTGGCCGGCTGGCCGATCCGCGAAGGCTTTGATACCCCTCAGCAAGGGAGCAAGCATCCGCCGCCGCATTGGGTCGGCAGTGCCATTAAACAGAATTTCCACCTGCAGGTCGTAGAGCGCCGCGGAGCGGTCGCTTAGGTAGCCGTCAGTCTGGTGATGAAAATTTTGAAGGTAATAGTCGGGATAAATATCTAGATCAACACTGCTAGGCAAATCGCGAACATTGCGCTCCCGGCGGCGATTCCATGTGCTGGGCATATCGAGCCACACCATTGGATACCGACTCGCCCAATCAAGCCAGGGGGCATCGAACAGCAGGGATGGGGGGTAAAGGCCCTGTTCTGCTTCCTGCCAGTCGCGCTCGTGCAATGAATCCATGGCCTGCCTGAGACTGCCCAGCAACTCAGGCGGCATTGGCACGGTTTTGGGGGTGCCATCTGGAGCAAGCAACCCCATAAGCCTGGTGCTCACCTCCTTATGGGTGACCCCAAGCAGCGCCCTGCCCTGCTGCATGGTTTGGTAGGCCAACTTTGTGAGCTGATCGGGCATGGCTAGGCAATGGCTTGCGTCCATTTCAGCGAATTTGAACTGACACCGCGATTGCTGAAGAGCTGTGAAGCTCTAGCTGTTTAGTAGCAACCGCTACCAAAACAGCTGCAGACTGGATCCAGAGAGAGGGGAGCGCCATGACCATTGCCCGCCTGCAGAGCCAGCATGCCGATCCTGAATTTCAAACCTGGAGCCTGTTGCACGCACGCGACAACCGCCTCCATGGAGCCGAGCTGGCCCAGATAACCCAGCACCACGATCCCAACCCCGCCGGGGACGCCCTGCATCAGCTCCAGGCCTGGGCTAGGCGCCAGGCCCGCGAAAAGCAAATGCAGGCAAGCGCTATCGCCCACCTGCGCTATTGCCCACCGGCGTCTTAGCCAGCAGGCGTCGTTGCATGGTGCCTTATCAAGCGTCGTAGTACATCACGAACTCGTGGGGGTGGGGTCGCTGGCGTAGCTGCTGCACTTCCTCATATTTAAGGGTTATCCAGTTGTTGATGAAGTCTTCGGTGAAGACGCCACCAGCTAGCAGGTAATCCTTGTCTGCATCGAGGGCCTCAAGGGCACCATTGAGTGAGGCCGGCACAGTGGAGATGCGGGCCAATTCCTCTGGCGAGAGCTCGAACAGATCAACATCGGTGCCATCGCCCGGGTCGATTTGGTTCTTGATGCCATCGATGCCTGCCATCAACATTGCCGCGAAGCCGAGGTAGGGGTTGGACAGGGCATCGCCGGAGCGGAATTCCAGGCGCTTGGCCTTGGGGCTCGGCCCCGTGAGCGGAATGCGAACCGCGGCGGAACGATTGCCCTGGGAATAAACCAGGTTCACCGGAGCCTCGAAGCCTGGCACCAATCGCTTGTAGCTGTTGGTGGTGGGATTGGTGAAGGCAAGGAAACTGGGGGCGTGCTTCAGCAGCCCTCCGATGTACCAACGGGCAGTCTGGGAAAGGTTGGCGTAGGTGCCTTCGCCGAAAAACAGGGGATTGCCACCTCTCCAGAGGCTCTGGTGCACGTGCATGCCACTGCCGTTATCGGCGAACACGGGTTTGGGCATGAAGGTGGCCGTCTTGCCGTACTTACGGGCAACGTTGCGCACTACGTATTTGTAGATCATCACGTTGTCGGCTGCGCTGATCAGCTCGGCAAACTTGATACCCAGCTCATGCTGGGCTGTTGCCACCTCGTGGTGCTGCTTCTCGATCGGCACGCCCAGGCTGCCCATGGTGAGCAACATCTCCGTGCGCATGTCTTGAAGGGTGTCGTTGGGGGCGACAGGGAAGTAGCCCTCCTTCAACTGAATCTTGTAGGCAAGGTTGCCACCCTCCTCGAGGCGCGCGCTATTCCAAGGAGCTTCAACTGAATCGACGCTGTAGAAGCTGCTACCGCTGCCTGAGCTGTAGCGGACGTCGTCGAAGACAAAGAATTCAGGTTCCGGTCCGAAGTAGGCGGTGTCGGCGATACCGGTGGAACCGAGATAGTTGAGGGCTTTCTGGGCCAAGGCCCGGGGGCAACGGCCATAGGGCTTGCCACTGCGGGGCTCCTGGATCGAGCAGATCAGGCTTAGGGTTTTGTGGCTGTAAAAGGGATCGATCCAGGCGGTGTTGGGGTCTGGCACCATCGCCATGTCCGATTCGTTGATCGCCTTCCAGCCCCGAATCGAGGAGCCGTCAAAGGCAACGCCATCGGTGAAGGAGGCCTCGTCGATCAGGTCGCGGCAGACCGTCAGGTGCTGCCACTTGCCATGCAAGTCGACAAACTTGAGGTCGATCAGCTCGATTCCCTCCTCATGGATCTGACGGAGGACGTCTTGGGCTGTTTGGGCCATTACGAACAAGAAGAATGGGTGCCGACCGGTTGCGGCGTCGCCGGACCGTACGGATCGGCTGGACGCTAATTGGTATCGCCCGTAACCAAACTGCCGGCGAGGATTGCGTAACCGTTTCTGTCAACTTCCCCAGAACCCACCCCTGGCCTGGGATTTGGCGGAATGTGAGTGCTAGTTTTCAATGCAGGTGCGTCGATTTGATTCCGCCATGCGCGATGCCATCACTGGTCTGATTGGCCGTTATGACCAGCTCGGCCGCTACTTAGACCGCGATGCGATCGACCGCATCAGCACTTACTACTCCGAATCCAGCGTGCGCCTGGCTGCGGTGGAGCTGATCAACCGTGAGGCTGCAGCCATCGTGCGCGAGGCGTCCCAGCGCCTCTGGCTTGCTGATCCCGAGCTGATCCTGCCCGGTGGCAACGCATACACCACAAGGCGCCTTTCGGCTTGCCTGCGGGACATGGATTACTTCCTGCGTTACGCCAGCTATGCCCTGATCGCCGACGACGCATCGATCCTCAACGAGCGGGTGCTGAATGGTCTCGACGACACCTATAAGAGCCTTGGCGTGCCGAGCGGCCCCACCGTGCGCAGCATTGCCTTGATGGCTGATGTGATCTGCGAGATGCTGCTCGACGCCGGTGTGGCATCCGCGGCAGTGGTTCGGGCCCCCTTTGACCATCTCTGCCGTGGTCTTGGTGCCACCAATCTGCGGGCCCGTTAGGCCCCGGGATTGTTGCTTAGGCTCGATTTACCCGCTCCATCCTGGTCTTGGTTCCCCTGCCCGTGCTGCCACCAGTTAATTCAGCCCATCGCCGCACGCTGGCCCCAATAGCTACGCCAGATCGTCTGCTGCTCGGTCCTGGCCCCTCCAATGCCCATCCCACCGTGCTTCAGGCCCTGGCCCGAATGCCGATTGGTCACCTCGACCCCCTCTACGTCGAGCTGATGGGTGAGGTGCAGGAGCTGCTCCGCTACGCCTGGCAGACAGACAACCGCCTCACCATTCCAATGAGCGGCACCGGCAGTGCGGCCATGGAAGCCAGCCTGGCCAACACAATTGAGCCTGGAGACACCGTTTTGGTGGCCGTGAAGGGCTATTTCGGCCTACGTCTGGCCGACATGGCCGGTCGCTACCGGGCAAATGTTGTGACGATTGAGAAGCCCTGGGGGGAAGCTTTCAGTCTTGCTGAACTCGAGAACGCCGTAGCCACCCATCGGCCCAAAATCCTGGCCATCGTCCACGCCGAAACATCGACCGGGATCTGCCAGCCCATGGAGGGCATAGGCGATCTCTGCCGTCAGCACGACTGCCTGCTCTTGCTTGATACCGTCACTTCCCTTGGTGCGGTGCCCCTCTACCTCGATGAATGGAAGGTAGATCTGGCCTACAGCTGCAGCCAGAAAGGCCTCAGCTGTCCTCCTGGACTGGGTCCCTTCACCATGGGCCCGCGAGCCGAAGCAAAAATGATGGCCCGGGCCGGCAAAGTCCCCAACTGGTACCTGGACGTCACCCTGCTGAATCAGTACTGGGGCAGCGATCGGGTGTACCACCACACGGCGCCAGTCAATATGAATTTCGGCATGCGCGAAGCCCTGCGCCTGCTGGCCGAGGAGGGGCTGGAGGCAGCCTGGGCCCGTCACCGCAGCAATTCCGAGCTCCTATGGGCTGGTCTCGAAGCCCTGGGGCTCGAGCTGCATGCCCCAGCAGCACTGCGCCTACCCACCCTCACCACGGTGCGAATCCCCGCAGGAGTTGACGGCAAAGCCTTCTCCCAGCACCTGCTCACCAAACATGGCATTGAGGTAGGTGGAGGCTTGGGAGCGCTGGCGGGCAAGGTTTGGCGGATCGGCTTGATGGGTTACAACAGCCAGCCTGAAAACGTCGACCTACTGCTCAACCTGTTTGAAACCGAGCTGCCGGCCTTCAGGCCCGCAGTTGCCCCTGCTGCCGTCGCCGCCTAAACCAGCTCGCCAGCAGACCGCTGGCCTCTTCGCCCAAAACCCCTCCGATCACGGTCATGTGGTGATGGGCACTGGGATTGCTGGCTAAGTCAAGGCAACTGCCGAGGGCGCCCCTCTTCGGATCCCTAGCGCCAAAAATGACCGTTCCCATGCGGGCTTGGACCAAGGCACCGGCACACATGGGACAAGGTTCCAGGCTCACCAGCAAGGTGCAGCCATTAAATCGCCAGTCGCCGCGCAAGCGGGCCGCCTGGCCAAGGGCCACCAGTTCGGCGTGGCCAAGGGGATCGCTGTGTTGTTCGCGCCGATTGCTGCCCCAGCCGATGCAGCGTCCCCTTTCATCGAGCACCACAGCGGCGACGGGAATTTCGCCCTGGTTTCCGGCCCGCTCTGCGTGGCGCAGCAGCAGTTGCATCCACTGGCGCTGCAGCTGGGGCCCTAGTGGGCCCATGAGTAGGGAAGGATCCACTGCTTGCTGCCCCAGCACAAACCCACTTGTAGCCCACCTCCACAGGTGAGAATGGCTTGATCCGATCGGTGTTCGTTGGCTAGCGCCCCCCCTGCCCCGCGGGCCAGCCAGCCCCTGCCCTTCGCCAGTCCGGAGCAGCTAGACCCCAGGCTGCAGGACTTTTTAGAGCAGGCTTCACGGCAGCTCTGTGTTTGGCTTGGTAGCGCTGCCGAACGCTCGCCACTGCCAGGCTTGAGCGTTTTGCCACCGGTGGAGCCGGAAGATCACGGTTTGGCTCCGGAGATGCTGCTCGCCGATCTGCAGCTGGTGATGGATGGGGCCTTCAATCCCAACCACCCCGGTGCCCTTGCCCATCTCGACCCACCGCCTCTGCCGGCCTCGGTGGCTGCAGATTTGATCTGCGCCGGCCTCAACAACAACATGTTGGCTGAGGAATTGTCCCCCAGCTTGAGCCGCCTAGAGCGCAGCCTCACGGCCTGGCTGGCTGAGCAGCTAGGCCTGCCTGCGGGTAGTGGCGGTGTGGCCGCCAGCGGCGGCACCCTTTCCAACTTGATGGCTCTGGTCGTGGCGAGACGCCAGCGGGGTCTGGCCATAGATGGCCGGGCAGTGGTGGTAGCAAGCATTGATGCCCATGTCTCCCTCGCTAAAGCACTGG
Organism: Cyanobium sp. BA5m-10; assembly: GCF_024346255.1. Lineage (NCBI taxonomy): Bacteria > Bacillati > Cyanobacteriota > Cyanophyceae > Synechococcales > Prochlorococcaceae > Cyanobium > Cyanobium sp. BA5m-10. The sequence continues at coordinate 31,439 of NZ_JAGQCP010000003.1, forward strand.
CGGTGATGGGCTTACCGCCTGAGGCCCTGCGGCCGGTGCCAGTAGATAGCCAGGGCCGACTAGATCCAAGCGCTTTGGAGGTGGAGCTTGATCAACTCGAGCGGGCTGGGCTGCCAGTGATCGCGGTAGTTGCCACCGCTGGCACCACTGTTCGGGGGGCAGTCGACCCCCTCAGTGCGATAGCTGGGATTTGCCAGCGGCGCGGCCTGTGGCTGCATGTGGATGGCGCTATCGGGGCCGTGTTCGGCCTGGTGCCTGCCCACCGCCATCGGGTTGCTGGCCTGGAGCAAGCCGATTCGATCACGATCAATCCCCAGAAACTGCTGGGAATCACCAAAACGTCCTCCCTGCTGTTGCTGGCCCGCCCCCAGGCACTGGCGGAGGCGTTTCACACCGGACTGCCCTACATGGAGCCGAGCTGGGGCGGCAGCCACGGCGGTGAAAGTGGCCTGCAGGGCACCCGCCCCGCCGAAATTCTCAAGCTTTGGCTCGGTTTGCGGCAGCTTGGCCTAGTGGGCATCGAAGCGGTGCTCGATGGGGCTATTCAGCGTCGCCGCCAGCTTCAGGCCCTACTGACACCCAACGAGCGGCTGCAGCTGGTCGGTGGCTCCTTCCATCTGCTGGCCTTCACCCCCCAGCAACTTGATGCCGCCGACAGCCAGGTATGGAGCGATCGCACTCGCCAGCGACTGCTCCAGGAGCAGCTGATGCTTTCGCGCCCTCACTACGCCGGGCGCCACCATCTCAAGGCAGTGCTTGGTAACCCCCACACCAAGCCAGCCCACCTCGAGAACCTCGCCAGAGTTGTGCATGCCAGCCTCGATGAAGAATCCTGATACCCCCCCCTTGAGTGAACCCCCTGCTGTGACGACCTCAGGCCGCAGCCACTGGGTCGCGATCGTGACTGGCGCAATTTCGGTATTTATCGGCGTTCTTTATTTGGCCATGATCGTGGTGCTTGATAGCCGGGGACCACTGCAGCCACCACCACCGGAGGCCATGGGCGAGCTGCCGCTCAGTCGGACCCAGGCCTTGGCGGCAAACTCCTCTGCTTTACCTGCAGCGGCTGCACCACCCGGCTGAAGGCGGCCTTAAGGAAGCGACTCATGGCCCCATCGCGTCGGCTGAGGTCGTATTGCTGCTGCACAACCTCCTGCACACCGCCGTCGCCCCAGTCTTGGTCGCGCTCGAAGTAGGTGATGAAGCTCAGCCCCGCAACCCGGGTGAGCCAGGCAGCGCTGACCGCCTGAATGGCACGGCTCACGACCAGAGCAGGTACGTTCAGGCTTAGGGCCGCACTAAGCAAGCTGACGCCCCCCTTCACCAGCCCGAGGCCAGCCATGGTGCGTCCAACGGAAAGGGCCAGATCCTGGGCACTCTGGCGACTCATGCTGATGCCATAAATACGGGCGATCTCCACCACCATCTGGGCGTTTACAGCTGCGGCACCGAGCAGGTCCAGGCCAGGTAGGGGTGTGACGGCAAGCACCCCGGCTCCTATCCACATGTAGCGATCAACTATTACCTCGCAGTCGCTGCGTCGCTGCCTGGTCAGCAAGGAGCGGCTCGCCTCACTGAGCCGCCGGCACTGCAACAGCAAGTTGTCGGCAATCAGTTCTTCCCCATCGGCGTGGAGCACGGCCGCGATGCGGCGTAACAGGGCATCGACCTCGGCAGCTGGCTGCAAAGGACGCCCCCCTGGCATAGGCACGCTCTGGGGTGCCGCGCTTGCGGGGATCACGTCTTCGGCCGCAATGTGGTCGCGGCTGCGTTGGCGCAGTAGCTGCAGCAAGCGCGCCTCCTCCTGCTCGCCGCGCAGATCGCACTTGTTGAGCACCAGCATCAACCGCTTTCCCAGACCAGCCAGGGCTTCAAAAACCTCAAGCTCGGCGGCGCGCAGGTCGCCGTCCACCACGAGCAGGAGCAGGTCCGCCTTGCTTGCCTGGTCGCGGGCGAGCCGCTCCCTCTCAAGGCCAGCAGCACCTGCTTCGAGGATGCCGGGCGTGTCGACTAAAACCACGGCTCGCTGCAGGCTGCGCAGCCGCAGGCGATAGCGCTGGGTTTCGCTGGTGGATCCCATGGCAGCTCCCACCTTGCCCACCAGCTCCTGCAGCAGGGCCCGGATCAGAGAGGTCTTGCCTGCAGACCCCGTACCAAAAAGCACAATCACGAGATCGCCCCGTTCCAGCTCGGCCTGCATGCGCTGCCGCTCTTGACGCAGGGCTTCCCGCTCCACCGCATCGCGCACCCGATCGAGGGTTTGATCGATGGCGGCCAGGTTTTGGGCAGCCGCTTCCCGGCGGTTACCCGGTGGCGGCAAGCTGGCAGCAGCTCCTGGCCTGGCCTTGCCGGTAATGGTCCGCAACCACGGCCAGGCCAGTTGCACCAGCAGCAGCACGAAGCCAGCGAAAACAAGGGCAAACAGCGGCTGAACGATCCAGCTCGGCAGATACCAACTCAGTTGCCAGTAGAGGTTGTTGACCCCCTGCAGCAAGGCGCCAACGGCGATCAGGGCCAGCACAGCCAGGCCGGCGATCATCCACAGGCGGGTGCGAGTGCTCACAACTCAGGCATCAGGATCTGGCTGCTCGGATGATCTCGCTCCACAGTCCTGCAGCCAAGGCGCTGCTGGCGCGACTGGGGCTGTTGTCGTCATTACCCAACCAGATACCCACCACCCAATGGCGCTGGGGTTCATAGCCCACAAAGAGCAAATCGCGTCTGTCATTGGTTGTGCCGGTTTTGCCACCCTCCTGACCGCCAAGACTGGCCATCTGGCCCGTACCCCGCTGCACCACGGCTCGAAGCAACTGCTGCATGGCGCGGGCCGTCGCCTCGCTGCTTACCCGGCGTCCCGCCTGGGATGTTGAAGGTACGTTGGCCTGGCGGCACTGGTTTGATGACTGGCCGCTACATGCCTCTCCATCGGTAAGGCGCCGAATTGTGCTGGGGGAATGCCAAACGCCACCGTTGGCGATCGCCGCGTAGGCAGCTGTGAGTTCCAGCAGGGTTACCTCGCTCTGGCCAAGGGCCAATCCGGGCACGGCCGCTAGGGGGCTGGTGAAGCCAAGATCACGGGCTTTCTGCACCATTGCATCAAGACCTACCCGCTGGGCCAGACGCAGCGCTGCCGTGTTGCTACTGATGGCGAAGGCGGATACCAGGCTCAAATTGCCACCACAACCGCTGCTAAAGCTCTGACCGCGCCAACGCAATGGCGAGCAGCTGATTGGATCACTGGGCTTGCCGCCCCGCTCGAGAGCGACCAAGTAGGGAATCAGCTTGAAGGTGCTGCCTGGCTGGCGCAGGGCCATCGTGGCTCGATTGAACTGGCTCTGGCGGTAGTCGCGACCGCCGGCAAGGGCAAGGATGCCGCCTGTGCGCGAATCGAGCACCACCACGGCCCCTTCCCCCACCCCCAGCGACTTGCTGTCGCTAAGTCGTTGGCGCAGCAACCGTTCCACCTGCTCCTGCAGGTTGCGATCCAAATAGGTATCGATCAGGAAATTGCCCTCGGCCGCCACCTCTGCCCCCACTAGCTGATCGAGGTCGCGGCCCACCTGATCTGAATAAAAGGGGACTCCGCGTAGGGAGGTGCTGCTGCGGCAGGCCTGGGGCGAAAGCCGGATTGGGCTACGGCGGCCGCTGCGGGCCTGATCGGCACTGATTCGACCCGTATCTCCCATCTTGGTGAGCACGGCATTGCGGGAGCTCAGGGCCGCCTGGGGATCGAAGCAGGGGTCGTAGCCATTGGGCGAGGGAAGCAGGCCCACCAGTAGGGCGGCCTCCTCAAGCTTTAGGTCGCTGGCGGGCTTACCGAAATAGTGGCGGGAGGCATCCTCAAAACCCCAGCCAACAGCTAGATAAACCCGGTTGAGGTAGCTCAGTAGCAGATCCCGCTTGCTGAAACGGGCCTCAAGCTGTAGCGCCACCAGCAGCTCACGCCACTTACGGCCCAGGGTTTCACCTTGACCCACCTGATCGGGGTACAAGCTGCGGGCCAGTTGCTGGGTGAGAGTGCTGCCCCCCTCCAGTACCCGTCCTCCGAGCACGTTGGTAACAAGGGCTCGGCCCGTACCAACCGGGTCGACGCCAGGATGCCACCAGAAGCGGCTGTCTTCACTGGCAAGCAGGGCATCGATCAACACCCGGGGATAGCCCTGCAAGGCTTTGAGCTCCCGATGCTCTTTGGCCTGGGCTGTTGCGATTGCTTTGCCCTGCCGGTCGTAGAGCACCAGCGGCCCTCTCACCGTGGCGAGGCTGCCGCGTATGGGCACCTGGAGGCCGGAGATGACCTGCAGGCCCAGGCCGCCTAGGGCCGCCGCCGCAAGCATCAAGCTCGTTGCCCGCAGCAACCTTTGCAGCTGGGGCAGGGGACGGATCTGAAAATCGAGCTCAGGCAGTCCCGCCTCCTGGCTGGGGCCGAAGCGCAGGCTGTCGCCGTCGCGAAGCAACAGCTGCTGCACCCGCCTGCCCTGCCACCAGAGGCCGTTGGTTGAGCTGTCGTCGCTTAGCAACCAGTGGGATCCGCGCCGCTCCAGCAGGGCGTGCTGGCGGCTGACCGCCGGATGGTCAACGCAAATTTGGCAGTCTTTGTCGCGCCCGATGCGGTAGATGCCCGGGTGCAGGGGCACCAGGCGCGAGGCTTGGCCCGGTATATGCACCTGGAGTTGGGCTTGCCCGGGCTGGCTGAACCGCTGCCAACGGCGGCCTAGGGCTTCAAACGCCGGCTTGGCCATGGTTACCCAGCAGCTCGATGGCGAAGCAAAGCACCGCCAGGTTTATGGCCACATCGGCCAGGTTGAACACCGGGAAGGAAACCGGCACCAGGGCTAAAAAATCCACCACATAGCCAAGACGCCAGCGATCAAGCCCGTTGCCGAGCGCTCCCCCCAGCAGCAGCCCTATCCCAAGGCTCCGGGTGAGGGTCAAATGACCCTGCCTCTGAATCCAGACAGCCACACCAATGGACACAAGAAGGCTCACAAGGCCGAGTAACTGGGGGTTGCCACTGAACAGGCTGAAGGCAGCTCCAGTGTTGCGGACAAGCTGCAGTGAAAGGAGCCCCGGTAGAAAAGTTGAACTGCTTCCTAGCGGCAGATTGGCGACGGCTAGAGCCTTGCTGAGCTGGTCAAGCAGCAACACCAAGGCAGCGCAGGCGAAGGCGAGGTTGCGCAGCCGTCTCATGACTCCACCAGCAGCAGACGGCGCAGCAGCAGGGCCATCAGGGCTACGGCGCAGCAAAGGAGCAACTGGGGTATCAGGGGCGCCAGGCTGTAGCTGAACAGCAGGATTCCAAGATTTTGTCCCCAGCGGCCAGCCAGTGCTCCCAGCAACAGGTTGGCTATGCCGCAGACCTGCAGGACGCCCAGCCCGACCACTGCGGCGCCAAATAAACCAAGCAGGTCGTCCATGCCCTGCTGGCGCACGAGCTTGCCGGCGAGCCAAGCCGCCGGGATAAAGCCAGCCAGATAACCAAAGCCAGGATCCAACAGGTAGGCGGCACCGCCCCCGCCCTGAAACACAGGCAGTTGGAAGAGGCCCAGGCTCAGGTAAGCAACTGCTGCAAGCATGCCGCTGCGGGGGCCGCAGACCAAGGCGGTGAGCAGCAGGGCTGGCACCTGCAAGGTGATGGGAAGGGTTGTGAGGTTCCAGCCGCCGCTGGCGGCCGGAAGCGGGGCGGCGGCCTGAATCAGCCCGCCTACCAAGATCAGCAGCAGACCGGCGATTGCGCCGCTCCAGGTGGCTAGGGCCCTCAACTGATCACATCGTTTCTGGCTCCCATTTTGGGGGGTCGCGCGAATGGGGCCGCTAACTTCTAGACATCAAGAGAAGCTATGGACGAGCCACTAAGAGCCGAGTCGTTGGAGCCACTGCCTTTTGCCGTGGAGCAACTCCCTTTTGCCGTGGGAGATGCTGTGCAGCTGAAGGGCCGGCCCAACTATCTAAAAACAGCTGATCCCATGCCGATGTTGCGTCCGCCAGACCTGGTGGACAGCGATGAGCAGGGTCAGGTGCTGGCCATTAAGGCGCGCAATCAACTGGCAGTTCGCTTTCGTCGCGGCACATTTTTGCTGGAAGCTGACCAACTACAAGCTGCCGCGCCTTAATCAGGCAATCGGCACGGCCTATCAGGAACTGAGATCGTGGCGTTGCCAGGCCTGTTCTGCGGCGGCTAGGGCTGGCGCTGGACCACAGATGCTGAGGGAGGGAGCCGAAAGCCTGCGGCGAGCTGCCGCCAGCAAGGTGCCTGCATCCAGTTGCTGGGCCCGCTCCAGGCTGTCCTCCACGTAACTCCAGCCCAGGCCATGGCCCAGCACCAGTGCCTGACGATCGGCGATCTGGCCGCAGGTCTGGCGCCCCATGGCGTCCTGGCCGCGGTATTTGGCCTTAGCCAAAGCGAGCTCAGGCAGGCTCAAAGGCTGATCTAGTACTCGTTGCCACTCCTCCAGAAGAGCGGTGGTGGCCTCCTCTGCCCGCTCAGCGGAAGTAGAGAGGTGCCAGATAAAGGGCGTTGCGCCGCGCCGCGCCGGCATGTGAACCCCAACGTCGTAGGCCAGGCCCCGCTCCTCCCTCATGGTGACGAATAGGCGGCTAGACATACCCATGCCCAGGTGGGCCTGAAGCAGCCTCAGGGCCAGCCCATCCGGATCGCCCAGTGGAACGGTAGCGGTACCCAGCATCAGTACCAGTTGCTCAATGTCCTGATCTAAGCAGGCAAAGCGCTCCTGCCCGGAGGCTGCTCCCGGTCCGGCGCCGGGGCTTGGCGGGGCCGTAGTCCAAGGGCACTGATTCAGGAGGGGATTAAGCAGCTGGGGAAGCTCGTCATCCAGATCGCCGCAGGCCACCAAAAGGGCGCCGTTCTGGCCGAGATCAGGCACCAACGCCCCTATCTGTTCGGTGTGCAGGGCAGCTAATTCCCCATCTACACCGAGGGGATCGTGGCCATAGGGCCCATCGCCGTAGAGCATGTGGCGCAGCTGGTCGTGGGCTAGCTGGAACGGATCTTCCCGCTGGCGCTGCAGACTTTGGAGGTTCAGGTCCCGCTCTAGCTCGAGTTGGTCAGGGCTGAGCCAGGGCTGCCTGGCCATTGACAGCAACAGGGGCAGCAGCTCGCTCGTGTCGCTGCTGGCGCACTTGAGGCTGATCACCAGGAAGTCTTCGGCGGCTTCAGCACGCAGGGCCGCCCCGCGACCCTCCACTAGGTCGGCCAAGGCTTCTGGCCCATAGCTGCCGCAGCCGCGGGTCATCAAGCCCGCCAGCAATTGACCAGCACCGCGCTGGCCAGGAAGATCCTGACTGCTGCCTCCCCGTATCCACAGCCTGCAGGCCACGATCGCCGGTCCAGGCCGGCGCTGCCAGATCAGCGGTAGGCCGCCCTGAAGACTGGTGTGCTGCCAGTTGGCCGAGGATGGATGGGTGCTGGTGCTGGTCATGCCGGTACCGCCTCGAGCACGCAGGCCCGGCTGGGATCCAGCAGGGGAACGGCCTGCTGCAGCAATTCGGACGCACTCCAGCAACCAATCTCTTCTAGTGGCAGCTCCAACCTGTGGTGGCGCCCCCAGAGGCGGCTGTTGCCTATCAGGCCAGCCACGCCGCCAGCGGCCTCTAAACCAAAGCGGTAGCCATTGGCCACCAGGCGCTGGGCTCGCTGCCATTCAGCCTCAGCCATACCCTCCTGAAACAGCTCGTACCAGACCGCATCAATCGCTTTGCGAACGGAGGCCAGCTCTTCCGTTTCGCAGATCGCCTCCAGCAGGGCAAAGCTGCCGAACTCCATTACGTGCAGATCGAGATCAATACTTTCCACGATGCGCAGTTGCTCTCGCAGCCTCTCCACTAAGCGGCTGCGGCGCCCCTCGGCCAGCACGGTTGTGAGAAGGTCTGCGCCCATCACGTCGTGCAATTGAGAGGCGGGAGGCAGACCCCAGAGCATCAGTAGGCGCGCCGATTCGAGGCGCGGCACTTCGATCCGGTGCTCCCCTGGCTGCACCAGAAGGGCTGGTCGGCGGCAGGGCTCCTCCACCAGCGGCAATTGGGCCAGGCCACTGGCGTCGATACGTTCGGCCAGGGTCTCCAGCTCGAGGGCGCCGCCCATGGCCAGCACGCAACGGTTGGCGCCATAAAGACGCCGATGGAAGGCGGCCATGGCAGCGGGTGTCTGTTCAAGCAGCAGTTCGCGCTGGCCCAGAATCGGTTCGCCGTAGGCGTGCTTTGGGCAGCCAAGTCGAAGTAACTGCTGCAGAGCGATTTCATCGGGCTGATCTTCGCTCTGGGCCAGCTCCTCGAGCACCACCTGCCTCTCCATGTCGAAGGCTGCAGCATCGAGGCGGGGATGCAGCACCAGATCAAGCAGTAGGTCGAGGGCGTCTGCAGCCGCCTCCGGTGGGATCAAAACGTGGTAGTGAACGTCGTCGAAGCCGGTGGCTGCATTGCTGTTGCCACCCATCGCCTCGATGCGAAGGTCGAATTCACCAGGCCCAAGCCGCTCGCTGCCCTTAAACACCATGTGTTCAAGAAAATGGGCCATGCCGCTTTCTGCGGAAGATTCAAAAACGCTGCCTGCCCGACACCAAAAGTCAAGGCAAACCAGCGGCGAGTCGGGCAAGGACAGGCTGACCACGGTGGCGCCGTTGGCAAGAAGTTGGTCGCTGGGATTAGCCAGGCCTGGCAGCAGGGGCTGGGATGGGGCCAGGGGCAAGGCTCAGATGCGTGGCAGGATCTGCATTCTGCTGGCTGCACCTCCTGTTGTGAGTTCCGCCCCCGCTTCGTCTCAGAGTCCCGACGGTGGCCCCGAGGGCTTTGGCGCCGAAAGCGGCGCGATTCATCCCCTGATGGAGGCCCTAGCGGCGCGGATTCGTACGTTCTGGCAGGGCCTGCCCGAATTGGAAGCGTTTGCGGTTTCTCCCGATCTCGAAGCCATCAGTGGCAGCCTCGATGGCGAATCGCTATTCATACGCAACGAGCTGCGTCGCTGCCTAGGACTGCGCAAGCTGCACCTGGAAACCGCTCGCCTTGGAGCGGGATTGCAGATTTTGCACTGCGTACTCTTCCCGGATCCCCGCTTCAACCTGCCTGTTTTTGGGGCAGACATCGTGGCCGGCCCGGCTGGGGTCTCCGCAGCCATCGTCGACCTCTCGCCAGTTTGCGGCGAGCTACCAATTGGTATCGCCGAAGCTCTTGCTGCCATGCCCCGCATCAGCTTTGAACAGGAACGGGAGCTGCCGGGCTGGGCGTCAATCTTTTCGCCCTACGTTCGCTTCGTGAGACCCACGAGCGACGCTGAGGAGGCCGGGTTTCTCTACGAGGTCAGCGGCTTTCTCGATGTGCTGGCGTCGGCCATGGCCACTAGCGAGGCTCAGGCACCAACCCATCCAGCTACGCTCGCCAGATGGCAGGGTCAGCTCCGGTATTGCAAGCAACAGAAACAAAACGACAAGACTCGCCGGGTGCTGGAGAAGGCCTTCAACCCGGAGTGGGCCGATCGTTACATCGAGGAGTTGTTGTTCGACGATCCGCCAGCACCGTGAAGCGCGCCTTGTTGGGGGTTAACCGGCTGTGGTGGCTCGGCGGAGCGGCCCTGGTGTTGATTTTGGCTGTCGCCCTAGTCCGCCAGCAGCGACCTTCCCCTGTGACTGCACCGGTGGTTGCCGTCACTCCCCGTAATCAGGAGGCGGTGGCAGCGCTTGGCCGGCTGGAGCCGGCTGGTGATGTGCGCTTGCTGGCGGCCCCCATCAGCGGCATCGGCGGTAGCCCCCGTATCTCCGAGCTGTTGGTTGAGGAAGGCGACCGCGTGAGCAGTGGCCAGCTGCTGGCCCGCTTTGACACAGCTCCAACCCTTGTGGCCCAGCAACGGCTAATCGAGGCTCGCCTTCGCAACCTTGACACCAGATTGGCTGTACAAACCCGCGACGTCCGTCGCTACCGCCAGCTGAGTCGTTCCGGAGCCATACCCAGCGGTGAGCTGGACAACCGCGAGACAGACCTGCTCAAGCTTCAAGGGGATCGCAACGAGGCATGGGCTGAACGCGAGAAACTCAAAGCGGAGTTGCTGCTTACCGAACTACGGGCGCCTATGGCAGGCACCGTGCTCAAACTCCATGCCCGAGTTGGAGAGCGCCCTAGTGAAACAGGCGTGCTTGAACTCGGCGCCAGCAACCGCATGCAGGCCTTGGTTGAGGTTTACGAAAGTGACATCGACCGAGTGCGCCTTGGCCAGAGCGTCACTTTGACCAGCGAAAACGGCGGTTATCAAGGCACGCTTACAGGCGAGGTGATTCGGATCAGTCCCCAGGTGCGGCAGCGTTCAGTGCTTTCAACTGATCCCACCGGAGACGCCGATGCCAGGGTTGTGGAGGTGCGGGTGGCCCTAGATCCTGCTGATAGCCAGCGGGTGCGTGATCTGACGGGCTTAAAGGTGATTGCGCGCCTCGCTGCCACCAGGGCGCCTGGGCAGCCCTGATGCTTGGCCGTATCTGGCAGGGCCGCCGCATTCCCCTTGCCTGGCTACTGTTGACTCGCCAGCCCGTGCGCCTGGCTGTCGCCCTGGCTGGCATCGCCTTCGCCGGCATCTTGATGTTTATGCAGCTGGGCTTCAGGGACGGCCTGTTTGATGCCAGCGTCACTATTCACCGCCTCTTTGACACCGACCTGGTGTTAATTAGCCCCCGTTCCAGCAGCTCGGTGAGCATGGCCGGCTTTCCCCGCCGCCGTCTGGTGCAGGCCATGGCAGATCCAGATGTGGAGGGGATTACTCCGGTTCACTGGAATTTGCTGCTTTGGCGCAACCCAGACACCAAGGCAACCCGCTCAATCCTCACCCTGGGCTTTGAACCTGCCGATCCCCTATTCACCGACCCCAGCCTCGCGCCTAAGGCAAAGCTTTTGCAGGATCGGGGCCGAGTGCTGTTTGACGAGCTCTCCAGGCCAGAGTTTGGGCCTGTAGCCGAATGGTTTCGCGGCGGACGCACCGTCGAAAGCGAGATCAATGGCAAAAAAGTAAGGGTGGCCGGTCTGGTGGGGCTCGGCACCTCCTTTGGCGCTGATGGCAATCTGCTCACCAGCCAGGAGACCTATCTCCAGCTACTGCCAAATACTCCTCCAGGCAGCATTGAGGTGGGACTGATCCGCTTGCGAGCTGGGGCCGATGCCGATGAGGTAGTTGAGAGGCTGAAGCGGGATTTACCAGATGACGTCAACGTGCTGACCAAAACAGGTTTTATCGCCTTTGAGCAGAACTACTGGAGATCCAGCACCTCCATCGGTTTCATTTTCACCCTCGGCGCTGCCATGGGTTTCGTGGTGGGCTGCGTAATCGTTTACCAGATTTTGTATTCGGACGTTAGCGATCATTTGCCGGAATACGCCACCTTGATGGCGATGGGCTACCGGCTCCCCACCCTGCTTGGAGTGGTGGCTAGGGAGGGGATGCTCCTGGCAGTGTTCGGCTATCTGCCTGCCTACGCAGCCGGCCAGGGCCTCTATCTACTGGTGCGCAACGCCACCCAGCTACCGGTGTCAATGAATCTGACCCGGGCACTGACAGTCTTCATCATGATTTTGGTGATGTGTATGGGCTCGGCAACCCTGGCAATGCGGCGCCTTGGTGATGCCGACCCCGCGGAGATTTTCTGATGGCAGCGATGGTGCGCCTGGAAGGCTTAAAGCATTCATTTGGCAGTGGCGTCAATCGCCGCCAGGTTCTCCAGGACATCAGCCTTTGCGTTGATCCCGGTGAGGTGGTGCTACTTACCGGCCCCTCCGGCTGCGGCAAAACCACCCTCTTGACCCTGATTGGAGCTCTACGGCAGGTGCAGGAGGGCTCGGTACAGGTGTTTGGCGAAGAGCTCAGGGGAGCAAGTCGCAGCGCCCGGCTCAAGCTGCGCCGCAGGATCGGCATGATCATTCAGGGCCACAACCTGCTCAGGTGCCTTACGGCGGAGCAAAACGTACAGATGGGTGCAGACCTGCTGCAAGGGCTCAGTTATCGAGCCCGTAGGGATAGATCTCGGGAGTGGTTGCGGGCCGTAGGATTGAGTGACCATCTCGGCAAGCTGCCCCACGATCTATCCGGAGGGCAGAAGCAAAGGGTCTCGATCGCCCGAGCTCTAGCCGCCAGGCCCCAGCTCCTACTGGCCGATGAGCCCACCGCATCTCTCGATTCCCGTACCGGGCGAGAGGTGGTCGAGCTGCTTAAGGGGCTAGCCAAGGACCAGGGATGCGGTGTGTTGATGGTGACCCACGACCCTCGGATTCTTGATGTGGCAGACCGTCTGGTGCAGATGGAGGACGGTCAGTTGAGCAAGGGCGCCTTCGCAATTGAGTAGGGTGGAAATTCGCATCTCTCCAACACGCCGCTCGCATGGCTAAGCGCAGGAATCTCAAGAAGGAAAAGCAAGAGCGAAATCGCCTCTACGCGCGCAAATTCAAGAAGCGCAAGCTGCGTAACGACGGTCGCGGTGAAGGCGCCGGCAATGGTGTGACTGGCACAGCCAACAACGGTGGCGCCGCCGACTGATCAGTGCAGCCCATGCATCGTTGAGGGGATCCGGAAGGATCCCCTTTTTGCTGTTTAGACCCTCGCGGCGACCCCGATGTTCCTCAGCGTCGTCATCCCCACCTACAACCGCCTGCCGATCCTGCAGAAGTGCCTGCTGGCCCTAGAGGCCCAGGATCCTTCAGCCTCGATCATGGGCTACGAGGTTGTGCTGGTCGACGATGGCTCAACCGATGCCACCGTTAGCTGGCTGCGGCAGCACAGCCTGCAGCTGCCGCACCTGCGACTGATCGAGCAGAAGCACGGTGGTCCGGCTCAGGGGCGCAATCGAGGTGTGGAGGCAGCCCGTGGCGACGTGGTCGTTTTTATCGACAGCGACCTGGTGGTCACCCCCAGCTTTCTGCGCAGCCACGCTGCAGCCCTAGAGCACGAGTGGCAGCGGCGCGGCAACCGCCGCTGTTTCACCTATGGGGCCGTCATAAACACCGCCAATTTCCAAGATCCCTGCAGCGAACCACACAAGCTTCAGGATCATTCCTTTGCCTATTTCGCCACCGGCAACGTGGCGATCGATCGGCAGCTGCTTGAGCAGGCCGGCCTGTTTGACACGCGCTTCCGTTTGTATGGCTGGGAAGACCTGGAGCTCGGCGAAAGACTGAGGCGGCTAGGAGTTGGGCTGGTGCGCTGCCCGGAGGCCGTTGGCTATCACTGGCATCCGGCCCTGAATTTGGAGCAGATCCCCGATTTGATTCGGGTGGAGCGGGAGCGAGCAAAAATGGGATTGGTCTTCTACCAAAAGCACCCCACCCGGCGGGTGCGGCTGATCATTCAGTTCACTTGGCTGCATCGCCTGCTCTGGGAGACACTCACCCTGGGCGGCCTGCTCAACGAACGCAGCCTGCGGCCCCTGCTGGCCTGGTTGATCCGTCGCGGCCATCCAGGGGTGGCCATGGAGCTGTTGAGAGTGCCGCTCAACCGCCTGGGAGTGCGGGCCCTGTTTGCAGAAGCCAAAGCACTCAAGGTGACAGGTCCAGCCCCTAGCCCTATTTGATAGGGTGCCTAAGTACAAATCACACCGCACACCTGCGTGTTTCGGGTGATCCGAGCAGCAATGCCCGTCGGCCCTTCTGGTCGTATGGGTAGTTCTTGATCCCTGGCAGGTGGAGGCAAACCCGAAACCCCAACCCAAAATTATGGCTGTTGTAACTCTCTCCGAAATGATGGAGGCGGGTGCCCACTTTGGGCATCAAACGCGCCGTTGGAATCCCAAGATGTCGCGCTACATCTACTGCGCGCGCAACGGGGTTCACATCATTGATCTGGTGCAGACCGCCGTCTGCATGAACAACGCCTATAAGTGGACCCGCAGCGCCGCCCGCAGTGGCAAGCGCTTTCTGTTTGTTGGCACCAAGAAGCAGGCTTCTGAAGTGATTGCGATTGAGGCAACCCGTTGCGGCGCCTCCTATGTCAACCAGCGCTGGCTGGGCGGCATGCTCACCAACTGGACCACGATGCGTGCCCGCATCGATCGGCTCAAGGATTTGGAGCGCATGGAAAGTTCGGGAGCCATCGCTATGCGTCCTAAGAAGGAAGCTGCCGTGTTGCGCCGTGAACTCGAGCGCCTGCAGAAGTATCTGGGAGGTTTGAAGAATATGCGCCGCCTGCCCGACGTAGTGGTGCTGGTGGATCAGCGCCGTGAAACCAACGCGGTGCTCGAAGCTCGCAAGCTTGATATTCCCTTGGTGTCCATGCTTGACACCAACTGCGATCCCGACCTCTGCGATGTGCCGATCCCCTGCAACGACGACGCCGTTCGTTCCGTGCAGCTGGTGCTTGGCCGCCTTGCCGATGCCATCAACGAAGGCCGCCACGGAGCTCAAGATCAGGGTCGTGACGACGAGGGCTGACCCCCTTGCCCCTCATCTTCTCACCATTTCGTAACCCCTACCCCATACCAACCCATGGCAGAGATTTCGGCAAAGCTGGTTAAGGAACTGCGCGATAAAACCGGCGCAGGAATGATGGATTGCAAGAAGGCGCTCTCTGAATGTGGCGGTGATGCCACCAAAGCCACTGAATGGCTGCGCCAGAAGGGCATTGCAACCGCTGAGAAAAAGGCCGGACGCACCGCCGCTGAAGGTGCAGTAGGCAGCTACATCCACACCGGCGCTCGTGTGGGCGTGCTAGTTGAGGTGAACTGCGAAACGGACTTCGTTGCCCGTGGCGACGTTTTCCAGGAATTGCTGCGCAATGTGGCCATGCAGATCGCTGCCTGTCCTGGTGTGGAGTACGTAAGCACCGATCAGATTCCGGCTGAGATTTCTGAGCGCGAAAAGTCCATCGAGATGGGTCGTGATGATCTCGAGGGCAAACCAGAGCAGATGAAGGTCAAGATCGTTGAGGGCCGAATTGGCAAGCGCCTCAAGGAACTAGCCCTGCTAGATCAGCCTTTCATCAAAGACAGCGCTGTCACCGTGGCGGAGATGGTGAAGCAGGTGGCCGGCAAGGTGGGCGAAAACATCCAGGTGCGTCGCTTCACCCGCTTCACCCTTGGTGAGGGCATTGAGGTGGAGAAATCTGATTTCGCGGCCGAAGTGGCAGCCATGAGCCAGACGGCCTTATCAGCAAGCTAGTGACCCCATTGGAGGCTGCCCATCAGCAGCTTGAGGATCTTGAATCCCAGCTGGGGGCCTCCAACCCCCAGCTCTATCGCCACTTGGCTCTCTATCTCCAGGTGCTCAGAGACGGCCTGTTGAACAGTGTTCAACAGGCTTGTTTTCATGTTGCGACCCAAGTGCATCCTGATCGTTACAGCGATCTGGATGGCAACAAGCGCCGGGTGCTGCATCGGCGCATCCGCAACCTGGTTCAGCGGGCTAGCAGCTTGCTCACAGTTGAGCAAACCGCCCACCTAGCCGCTCAGATAGCCAGCGAACACAACAAGCAACTCAGCCGCCAACGCAGCAGGCTGCTGACGGTCCTGGGAGGGGACGACTCTGAATCAGAGGAGCATGACCAGGCTGAGGAGACTCCAGCAAGGGGATCAATCAACCTTGGAATGGCCCTTCCCATTGGAGCTGACTTCCTCAGCCCCTCCAGCTTCACCCTCCGCCCCCCGGTTGGGCTGGCGGAGCCCAATAGCAATAACCCAAGGGCTGAGATCGAGGAAGCGGACGAGCAACTGGAAGAGGTAGATGGCCAGCAAGATCTTGAGGTGACGATGCGGGCCATGGCGGAAGCCTTCAGCGATTGGTTGGTGGAGCCGTCCAACCGGACTCCTACGCCATGGGACGGAGGGCGCCTACCTTCAGACCCTGCGCTGCTGCTCGCCTGGATCGGCGGCTTTGAGCAGGCTCTCAGCCGCCGCCTGCGCAATCTCTCCCATGCTCTCAACGTTGAGCTAATGCGGCTGGGGATAACCACAACCTTGTTGCCTGTCAGCCTGCTTGATGCTGCTCTTACAGCGCAATTGGAGAGCTTGGAAGCTCCAGCGAATCTGCTGCGCTTGCCCCTGCCCTTCGGCCCGGAGCCTGCAGCCGGTCGCCTTGAAGCTATAGCGGTGCTGCTTCGGCCTGCTGACCTTGAGCATTCCCTGCCCAAATTGCACACCTGTCGTACCCGGATCCAGCAGCACCGGCAGGAGGTGCGCAGAATGGCTCAGCACTATCGCCGTCTCAGGCGGCGGGTTCAGGCATTAGAGGCGGAACAGCTGTGGCTGCAGGACATCAACCCAGCCCAGAGCCTGCCGAGCTGCCCGGACTAGAGGCCTGGCTGCGGGCTCTGCAGCAAGCCCTGCAGGTGGAGGCCGACCGGGGATTTATCGACCTAAAGGGCCGTCAAACCTGCTTCAGCAGCTTTGTGGTGCAGCAATTGCAACTGCGGCCGCAGGATCTGCCTGCCGATGCCCTGCAGCGCTTACTTGATCTTTCAGCTGGTTTTCAGTCCTATGGCGAGTTGCCTCTTGCCAGGCGCCAGAGCCTGGTGCGAACGGCTAGGGAAAGGCTGCATGCCCTACGCCAGGCCCAGCAGCCAGTGCTGGCGGTGGCGCCACCCCGGCTGCGACTGGTATCAAACTCAACAGTCGCCGGCAAGGCCCCCAATTCAGCCAGCCTCAACGCCGATACGCCCCTCTCGGAAGTTCGAGGGGTTGGACCCAAGACCGCTAGCCGTTTAGCCCAGCTCGGCTTACTGCTGGTGCGCGACCTGGTGCACTACTACCCGCGTGACTATCTCGACTACGCCAATCTCGTGCGGATCAACGGGCTCAAACCGGGAACCACCGCCACGATTGTGGCAACGGTCCGCCGCAGCCATGCCTTTGCCAGCCCGCGCAATCCCAATCTTTCGATTCTCGAACTTCACCTAGTCGATTGCACTGGGCGGATCAAGGTGACTCGCTTTTTTGCCGGGCAGCGCTTTTCCAGTCCTGGATGGCTGCAATCCCAGCAACGCCTGTTTCCAGTTGGAGCCACCGTCGCGGTCAGTGGTCTGGTCAAGGAAACCCCCTATGGGCCGGTGTTTCAGGATCCGTTGATGGAGGTTTTGGAGTCGCCCCAGTCACCGGTGCGCTCCGAAACGATCGGCAGGCTCCTGCCTGTCTACGGCCTCACTGAAGGATTGGGTGCAGACCGGCTGCGCCAGGTGGTCGAAGCCGTGATTCCCTTAGTGAGTAGCTGGCCAGATCCCCTGCCTGAGGCCCTGCGCCGCAGCCAGAAGCTGATGGGCCGCTCCGAAGCGCTTACCCAGATCCATGGGCCCAGCGGCCAGGAACAGCTACAGGCAAGCCGTCGCCGCTTGGTTTTTGATGAGTTTTTGCTGCTGCAGTTGGGCCTGGCCCAACGGCGCCGCCAACTGAGCCTGAGACCTGCTCCACCCCTGGCCTTGCCCCCTGGTGGCGAGGGCCTGGTGCAGCAATTTCTAACCATCCTGCCCTTTGGCCTTACCGGTGCCCAGCAACGGGTTCTGGCTGAGATCCGCGCCGATCTGGCCCGCCCCCAGCCCATGGCCCGTTTGGTGCAAGGGGATGTGGGCAGTGGCAAAACCGTTGTTGCCCTGGCGTCCCTACTCACTGCGATCGAGGCGGGCTGCCAGGGGGCCCTGATGGCCCCTACCGAGGTGCTGGCCGAACAGCACTACCGCAAGCTGGCGGAATGGCTGCCCCAGTTGCACGTCACTTCAGCTCTTCTCACTGGCTCCACCCCAGCACCGCGACGGCGCCAGCTGCTGCAGGATCTAGTCAACGGTCAGCTGCAACTGCTGGTGGGTACCCACGCCCTGCTGGAGGACCCAGTGCAGTTCGATCGGCTTGGTTTGGTTGTCGTTGATGAACAGCACCGCTTCGGGGTGCGCCAGCGCAATCGCTTACTGGCCAAAGGGCTGCAGCCCCATCTGCTGACGATGACGGCGACACCAATTCCTCGCACCCTGGCTCTGTCTCTTCATGGCGATCTGGATGTCAGCCAGATCGATGAATTACCCCCGGGACGCCAGCCAATCCGCACCAGCATGATCAAAGGCAGTCAGCGCCAGCGGGGCTATGAGCTGATCCGCGAGCAAGTGGCCCTTGGGCAGCGGGCCTATGTGGTGCTGCCGCTAGTGGAGGAGTCGGAGAAGCTCGAGCTGCGCTCGGCTGTGGAGGTGCACCGCCAGCTAAGTGAGGAGGAGTTTCCGGATTTAGCGGTGGGGCTATTGCATGGCCGGCTAAGCAGCGCTGAGAAGCAGGCTGCCATCGGCGCCTTCGCCAGCGGACAAACCCAGGTGCTTGTAAGCACCACGGTCGTAGAGGTGGGCGTTGATGTGCCGGAGGCCAGCGTGATGGTGATTGAACATGCTGAACGCTTCGGCCTTGCCCAGTTGCACCAGCTGCGGGGTCGAGTGGGGCGGGGAGCTGCCGCCTCCTACTGCCTGTTGATCAACGACAGCAGCAACGTGCTGGCCCGCCAGCGGCTGGAGGTGCTGGTGCGCACCAGCGATGGCTTTGAAATAGCCGAGATGGATCTGCGTCTGCGGGGGCCAGGCCAAGTGCTGGGTACACGCCAGAGCGGCCTGCCTGATTTGGCCCTAGCGAGTCTCACCGAGGATGGAACTGTGCTCGAAGAAGCCCGGGACGTAGCCCGCATGATCACAACTGCTGATCCGGAATTACAGCAGCATCAGGGGTTAGCCCATGCTTTAGCTGAGCAGCGACGCCGCCAGATGGATCAAGCGGCCCGGCTTAACTAACTACAAAAACCCCAAACATGAGGTGGCGTGCTGCCTTACTAGGCGGATAGGTAGTCGGAAACCTGCCCTGATAAATCGCGCATAGAAGCAACAGCTCGACGCTCTAGTCCACGGGAAGTATCACGGCTGATGCCAAGTTCACGGGCAACCGCTGACAAACTCAAAGCCGTCTCCTGGTCGATGACGTAAAGCATCCTAAGTAGTTGGACCTCCTGTTCAGGCAGCTGATCCAGCAACCTACGGATATTAGTCTTGAGACAATCCTCTAGTGCTAGCTGATCAGGTTGCACTCCATCGCAGGCTACTTTATCAAGCAGATTGATGGCTTCCCCTTCGGCTGTGGTGTAATCGCAGCTGAGCGGCTGCACGGCTCGAAACATCAGCTCCTCTACGTCCAGTTCAGACATGCCTGCGGCTGAAGCAAGCTCATGAAGACTGGGCGGACGGCCTAATAGCTGGATTAGCTCACGCTGGCAGCGTTTGAGTTTGCTGAGGGCGGCCGTGATTGGTGCTGGTAGGCGAATCGTGCGGCTCTTGTTCTTGATTGCTTGAGTGATGCCCTCCCGTATCCACCAGTAGGCGTAGGTAGAAAACTTATATCCACGACTAGGATCAAATTTTTCCACGACTAGGATCAAATTTTTCCACGCCTCGCACCAGGCCATTCGTGCCCTCCTGGTTCAGATCTGCAAGCTCAAAGCTGCTGTTGGTGTAGTTCTTGGCGATTGACACCACCAAGCGCAGATTCGCCGACACCATTCTTTCCTTGGCCTGCCTGCCATCTCGGATCCTGGCTTGAAGCTCATCTATTTCCAGATCGGCAGCAACAGCAAACTCTTGGTCATTTGGGGCAACCCCGCCAGCCCTCAGGTGAGCTCCTCGCGAACCTCATCGAGTGCGACCAGTTGTTGAACCTTGCGCCCAAGGGTGATCTCCTGCTCGGCGCTCAACAGCGGCACCCTGCTGATGTCGCGCATGTAGGAGCGCAACAAATCTCGGCCACGGCTGCCATCTAGGGGGTGATCGCCGCTCAAAACGAAGCGAGTGGGCATGGCCGAGGCCTGGGTGATTGTCAGGGTTTCGAAACCTTAAGGGCTGGATACCCTGATCTGACGGCCACCTCTGGCTTTGCTGCCCAGCTTGAATGGCAAAGCCTGACTGGCAGCTCCTTTGCGCCCCTGGAATTCCATTCCGATTACTGAGGTTGATGAGCCGCTGCAGAAAATCCCAACGGCCTTGCTGCGGCTCGAACCCCATCCCTACGCGGCCCTGGGAGCGCCCTATGGGCCTGATGCATCTCCATTTCGGCTGCGCCAGGGGGTGGTCACCCGGCTGCTGCAAGCCCAGCAGGAGCTGCAGAAGGAGCAGCCTGGCTGGAGCTTGGCGATTTTTGATGCCTGGAGGCCCGTGGCCGTGCAGCGCTTCATGGTGCGCCACTCCCTAGTGGCCGAGTGTGGCCGAATCGGCAGCAACCCCGACCATCCCTCCCCAGAGCGAGATCGGGCAGAGGCTGCCGTGGGCCGCTTCTGGGCCCCTCCCAGCGATGATCCGGCCACCCCACCACCCCACAGCACCGGAGCCGCCGTGGATCTCACCCTTGCTGATGCTGGCGGCCAGGCCCTGGCGATGGGGGGAGAGATCGATGCAATTGGCAGGGTTTCCGAACCCTTATTTCATCAAGCTGCCGCCTTGGCTGATTCCAGCAGCCCTGCCGCTACCTGGCATCAGCGGCGCCAGTTGCTGGGCAGGGTGATGGCTGGGGCAGGATTTGAGCAGCACCCCAACGAGTGGTGGCACTTCAGCTGGGGGGATCAGCTGTGGGCCTGGCGTAGCGGCGCCAGGGAGGCTTTTTATGGACGAGTAGGTGATTCGGCCAGTTCCCGGCTCAGCTGAGCGGCCTGTTCCGGGCTCAGCAACTGGCGGCCTACGCAGCGGCTGAGGGTTTTGGCTGACATCTCTAGCTGAATCTGGCGTAGGGGTGCCAGCACGGCATCACCCTGGTCAGCAAAGGGCTGCAGTTGCTGCTGAAAGGCGGTTCGAATCCGCTCCGAATCGCAAGTGCTCAGATCGGGGTCGTAGAGCGTTTGGCGTGAGGCAGGTGGTGGTGACTGTTGCCGGCCCTGAGCCAAGAGGGGAGCCCTTATCAAGGACACCTGCAATGTGAATGAGAGGAACAGGGCAAAGCGGGCCCAGCTCATCCAGCCGCTGGTTCTAGCCATTGCTGCACGGTGTCACGGCCACTGTTGACCACAAAATCGCCAAAGCTGCGGCGGCCGCCGGCACTCTGCCAAGCCTTCAGCAGCGGTTCGAGAGTTACTTCTAGATCATCCAGCGGCATTTTCTCTAGGTAGGGCTCCGCTAATCGGCTGAGGTTGGGGGTGCCCCCGAGCCACAACTGATATTGGTCGACCCCACTGCCAACCAGGCCGATCTCAGCCATGTAGGGACGGGCGCAGCCATTGGGGCAGCCGGTTATGCGAACTAGCACCGAGCGGGAAATCTCAAGGCGCTTGAGCTGGGCTTCCAGTCGGTCCAGCACGCTTGGCAGGATGCGCTCAGCTTCCGTAACAGCGAGACCACATAGGGGCAGGGCCGGACAGGCCAGTGCGTGGCGCTGCAGCGGTGCAGGTGCTTCCGGCGCATCCATACCAAGCTCTGCCAAGGCAGCACGGATGGTGGAGCGCTGGGAGGTGCCGATGTTGCAGAGCAGCAGATCCTGGTTGGGGGTGAGTCGCACCTCCAGCTTGTAGGTGTCGACCAGTCGACGTAAACCACTCTTGAACTCACCGGAAAGGCGTCCGCACAGCACCGGCAGGCCCACAAACCAGAGGCCACGGCTCTGGCGATGCCAGCCGAGGTAATCCTCGAGTTTGGTTTTTGGCTCTAGCCGCATCGCCTTGATCGGGTGGGCGAAATAGCGCTCCTGCAGCTCCTGACGAAACCAGTCGACACCGCGGTCGTGGATCAAATACTTCATCCGGGCATGACGCCGTTGCTCCCGGTCGCCGTGGTCCCGCTGGAGGGCCACGATCGCCTGCAGCAGTTCAAGCACGTGCCCATAGGCCACATAGCCGAGGCGGTCCGCTGTACGAGCGAAGGTCTCCTCCTTGTTGTGGGTGCGGCCCATGCCACCACCTACGTAAACGTTGCAGCCGAGGGGGCTGCCTTGGGGGTCACAGAACAGCACCAAGCCGATGTCCTGGGTCAGCAGGTCCACCGAGTTGTCGCCGGGAACGGTGACCGCAACCTTGAATTTTCTTGGCAAGTAGGTGCCGCCATAGAGCGGTTCGGCCGCATCACCGCTGAAGACAGCACCCTCCTGCTGCAGTGCCTTGATTTTGGCTACCGCCGGACTGGGCTTGATCCTGTAGCTGAGCTCACCATCAACCCAGAGGTCGAGGTAGGAACCCTCAGCCGCCTGGGGGGCGAGCAAATCAGCGATGTCGTCGGCAAGCTTGCGGGCTGCCGGGTAAGCCCCCTTTTCAAAGGGTGCTGCCGGGGCCATCACATTGCGGTTGATATCGCCACAGGCAGCCAGGGTCGAGCCCAGCTCGCGCACGATCGTGCCAATTACCTCTTTGAGGTTCTCCTTTCGGACACCATGCATTTGAAATGCCTGGCGAGTGGTGACCCGCAAGCTGCCATTGCCCAGCCGGTCTGCAAGCTCGTCTATCGCCAGAAAGAGAGTCCCAGGTACTCGGCCACCGGGATTGCGCAGCCGGAGCATCATCTGCCAATCCTTCTCCGCGCCCTTGCGTCGGTTTTCGCGGTCGTCCTGCTGGTAACTGCCGTGAAACTTCAGGATCTGGACAGCACCTTCCGTGAAATTGGCGGAGTCGTTGCCGAGCTCCGTCAGCAATGGCTCTTTCAGATGGCCACTGCTGTCCTTGAGCTGCTCAAATTTGGAGGCGGCCGGCTTGACTTCGGGCATCAGGTCCTTTGCACAACGCTCGGCACATCAGTGAAGCTAGCGAACGGCGTTCAATACAGTTGTCTTGTGTTGCCCTGACGCCGTGTCGACTTTTTTGCTCGAAATCGGCACTGAGGAACTTCCGGCCGATTTTGCGCGGCTAGCCCTGCCCCAGCTGGAGCAGCTAGTGCGCCGCGATCTCGCCACCCTGAGGCTTAGTCACGCCGGCATCTACTGCACAAGTACGCCCCGCCGTTTGGTGGTCAGCGTGACTGGGCTGCCGCATCGCCAGCCAGACCTGGAGGAGGAGCGCAAGGGCCCTCCCCAGGCCCAGGCACTCAAGGATGGCCAACCAACTGCAGCAGCCCTTGGCTTTGCGAAACGCTGTGGCGTCGCTCCAGAGGCCCTGGAAATTCGTGACACGCCTAAAGGGCCCTTTTTATTTGCCAGCTGCCTCGAACCAGGGCAGTCCACCACCGATGTGCTGGCAACCCAAGTACCCCTCTGGATTGAGGCCCTGCAGGGACGCCGCTTCATGCGCTGGGGGGAGGGGGAGAGTCGCTTCTCCAGGCCAGTGCGGTGGCTTGTGGCTCTACTCGATGCCGAGCTTGTGCCCGTAAGCCTCATGGGGAGTGATCCGGTAGTGAGGGCGGGCCGGGAGAGCCGGGGCCACCGCCTGCATAAGGCCAGTGTCACCATTCTTAGCGCCGAGGCCCATACCAATTTGCTGGCCGCAGCCGGGGTGGAGGTTGATCGCGATCGCCGTGGAGCTCTGATCCGCAGCGCTGTTGAGGCTGCAGCCTCAACCCACAACGCCGATGCCGATCTGCCCGAGGCGCTCTTCCAGGAACTAATCGACCTGGTCGAATCGCCCAGCTTGCTGGAGGGTCAATTCGATGACCACTACCTAGGCCTGCCAGCCGAGGTGCTCAGCACCGTGATGCGCTCGCACCAACGCTATGTACCTCTGTATTCAAAGGGCCATAACCTTGATCCCCTGGCCCTTGATGCTCGAGCCAGCCTGCTGCCACGCTTTTTGTGCGTCAGCAACGCCCTGCCCGAAGCCGCTGCCAACGTGGCGCGTGGCAACGAGCGGGTGCTGAAGGCTCGTCTGGCCGACGCTGAATTCTTTGTACGGGCTGACCGCAATATCGCCAGTATTGATCGTAGGTCTCAGCTAGGGCGTGTCACCTTCGCTGAGGGCTTGGGCTCCCTGCTAGATCGCACTGAGCGGCTCGAATGGTGCACCGACGTCCTACTTGAGCAGCTCGAGCTCTCCTCTAGTTGTGGCAGCCATGCCCGTCGGGCGGCCCATCTGTGCAAACACGACCTTGTCAGCCAGATGGTGGGTGAATTCCCAGAGCTGCAGGGGGCAATGGGGGGCAAATACCTGGTGGCAGAGGGAGAGCCCTATCAGGTAGGCCTAGCTGTGCTGGAGCACTACTTACCGCGTGGTGCGGGCGACGCCCTACCAAGCTCCGATGCGGGAGCTGTTGTCGCCTTGGCTGAGCGCCTGGAGTTGCTCTTAAGCATTTACGCCAAGGGCGAACGTCCTAGCGGCTCCTCCGATCCCTACGCCCTACGCCGTGCAGGCCAAGGCCTGCTGCAGATTTTGTGGAAGAAGGGCTGGCGCCTGGATCTGCTCGCCCTGTTGCAGCGCTCATGTCAGCACTGGGCTGAGCTGCTGCCCCACTACACCATTGATGCGGAGGGATTAACCACTGAGCTCGCCGACTTTCTGCGCCAGCGACTGGTGAGCCTGCTTGAGGAAGGTGGGATGGATATCGACCTAGTACAAGCGGTGTCTGGGCAAACGGGAGATCAAGGACGGGTGCTTTCCGATCCAGAGGATGCACGCCAACGTGTTGAACTGCTTATGGAGCTGCGCAGCTCGGGTCAGTTGGCAGCGGTGCAGGCGGTAGTTACCCGTGCTGCGCGGCTCGCAAACCAGGCCGATCTGCCGTACAGCGACCTCAGTGCCGTGGCAGTAGTCGATCCTGGCCTATTTGAAAAAAGCAGTGAGGCAGCCATGTTGGCGGTGCTCAACAAGCTTGAGCCCTTCGCCACCAGTAGCGCCAACGATCGCTACCGCAACCTGGCTAGCGGACTTTCGGCTGGCGCCCCAGCCCTGGCGGCCTTCTTTGATGGCGAGCAGAGCGTGATGGTGATGGCCGAAGATGGAGCGGTACGCAAAAACCGTCTCCATTTGCTGGGGGTGCTGCGCAATCAAGCTGCCGTATTGGCTGACTTCAGTCGCATCATGGGATGAGATTCCCGTAGAGTGTTGGCATGTTATTGAACAAAATGCCTGTCCAAATTGAGGGTAATTAGTGAGTTTACTTCCTTCGCAACAGGCCCAATCGCCACAGGCCCAATTGCAACAGACACCTTCACCACAGGCCCCGCCGGCGATTTCCCCCCGCCGCCGAGATTTTCAGCTCGAGGCCTTTCGCCTAGGCGATAACCGTATCGCCAGCTGGCAGCTAATCAATACCCTCCTGCCGACAGCCCTGCTTTGGGTATCCGTGCCCACGCTCGCTGCCGCCGGGCCTGCTCTACGACTACTGCTGCTGCCAGTGCTGCTGCTACTAGTCCTCTTTTCGGCGCGCTCATTCGCGCTAATGCACGATTGTGGCCACGAATCTCTCTTCAAAACTCGCTGGTTAAACAGGCCCGTTGGTTTTCTCCTGGGTTGCTTAAATGCGATCCCCCAACATCCCTGGTCCCGCGGCCACGCTTTTCACCATAAACATAACGGCAACTGGGATCGCTACCGAGGCCCATCTGCGTTGTTGACCCTTAGCGACTACCTGGCCCTATCACCACGCCAACGTTGGTTTTATGGACTTAGCCGCCACCCTCTGATGCTTTTTCCAGGTGGTTGCTACTACCTACTGGTTCGGCCAAGGCTTGAGCTTGTGCTCGGTGTAGCTGAATGGCTGACATCTATGGCATCCCATATAGGCCATAAGGGGCTAGCTGGCCTTGCCGAGCTGCCAGAGCTGAGCCGTAATTTTCGCTCCAGCCATTGGTACACATCGGCTGAGTGCATAGATCTTTTTGCTAATAATCTAGTGGTGCTCACTAGTTGGTGGCTGATGGGATCCTGGCTTGGCCATAGCCTGTTTTGGAGCTGCTATTTTCTTGTAATGACTTTATCGGCAGCATTATTTCTCTGCATCTTTTTCGTTCAACACAATTTTGCAGATTCCTATGCCAGCAGCGACGAAGGCTGGGACTATCAGCGCGGCGCCCTAGAAGGTAGTAGTAACTTGGAAATGCCAGCAATACTTAACTGGTTTTGGGCAGATATCTCCTTCCACAGCATTCATCACCTCTGCGAAAGAATTCCTAATTACCGCCTGCGGGCCTGCCACGAAGCCAATTCAGCGTTATTGATCGATTCTCCGAAATTAAGTCTCAAAGACTTCCCCAGCAGCTTTAGGTACGTTCTGTGGAATTCAGAGGCAAAAAAATTGCTCACATTGGCAGAAGCCAATATGAGCGCTGGAGATACCAAAATCAAGTAGAAGCTAGCCAACTAGCTGTAGAGAATCAATCCTTTCCGGCCAGGGCCGGTTCGCGATCCTGTTCAGGCTCTGCGCTGTCTGCAGTGATGGTTTCAGTTTTGCGAGATTTAACACCCACTTTAATACCACCTTTGATGGTGCTAACCGCCAGCATGGCATTAACTTCAGCTTCGCCTCGCACAGCGCTATCCACCGGCTTGTAGCCCTGGGGAGCGAGAGCATTGCCCCTAAGTACCGAACCTAGGGTAAGCAGGGTCAGCTTCAACTGCTGCCACGGATTCATCATTACCACCCGCTTGTAGAGGTAACTGTCGAAGGTTAGTCGCTGCACGTCCTTGTCGTCGCACATTTCGACAAATGCTTCACGAGCTGCATCGTTTCGGTAGAAAATATTTTGAAGAATCTCAAGCACTTTGTAGGTGGCGCCGTATTGGCGATCCCATTTCTTCAGATACTTTTTGAGATCTGCCTCCGTAGGAACCTTGGCACCACCGGCACTAGATTCAACAATCTGTTCGGCGCACATACGGCCGCTTTTGGCTGCAAAATAAATGCCCTCGCCAGAGCTCTTGGTGACATAGCCAGCAGCATCGCCAACTAGAGCCATGCGGCCAACCACCCGACGGGGACGGGGATGTTCTGGGATCGGATGGGCTTCGACTTTGATTACTTCGCCGTTAACCAGCCGCTTTTTGGCCCGTTCGCGGATGCCTTCCTGAAGTCCCTTGATCAGCCCTTGGTTTTGTTGCATGGTTCCAGTACCAACCGCCACGTGGTCGTACTTGGGAAACACCCAGGCATAAAAGTCAGGAGATACATCAGTACCCACATACATCTCTGCCAGGTTTTCGTAGTACTTCATCTCCTCGGCAGGCAGCCTGATGCGCTCCTGGAAGGCAATGGCTACGTTGTAGTCGCCGGCATCCATAGCCTTGGCAACTCGACTGTTGGCTCCATCAGCCCCCACAATCAAATCAACTTCAAGAGTCTTGGTTTCTCCAGTTGCTTCTCCAGCACCATAATCAGAGTAAGTGAGAGTATAGGGGCCCTGTCGTTTGGCACCCGTATCAATTTTGGTAACCAAGCCGTTCACAAGCTGGGCACCTAGTTCGGCAGCTCGGTTGCGGAGAAAGGCGTCCATAACCTCCCTGCGGCACATGCCAATATACTCATTCTCATTTTCTAAATTAATATCTACCTCCCTATTTGAGGGGGAGATCATCTTCATGTTGCGCACCTTGCGGTCGATGATCGACTCAGGCAAGTCGAATTCCTCAACCATGCAAAGAGGAATGGCCCCGCCACATGGCTTGGCGTTGTCGAGCTTGCGCTCAAAAATCCAAGTTTGAATACCGGCCTTGGCAAGCTCCTCAGCCGCACAGGATCCACTGGGGCCGCCACCCACAACCGCGACTCGCAACATCAAAAAAACGCTCCGCCAATATGGATGCTGCTGGGAAGCTAACACCGATAACCGGTCAGGTGGTGGGCAATCCGACCTCCCCGCCTAGGATCTTCATTGCTTGTGTTTAGGAAGATTGATCGGTGCCAGGCAGGGAACCCGCGTGACGCATCGCAATTCCCGCAGGCCAGGCCAACCCCTAGCCCTGGGTGACATTCCTGTCGCCCGCCGCACCAGCCCGCCTTCAGCCAAGGCCAACCGCTGGCTACTAGGGGTCAGCGTGGGCACAGGTTCGCTTTTGATAGTCCTTGCCTTAGTTGTGGTTTGGCGCCCAGGGCCGCTGCAACGCCTATTGGCCCCACCGCCAGTAAGGGGACTAGACGCGCGCACAGGCCTTGATGGGCGCCTGCTGGGCCATTTCCCCTACGGCGAGCTGGCCGCCTACAAACGTGTGGCGATTGCCCCTGGGCTAAGCCTGCATCGAGACGCTGCAGCAGCTCTTCTGGCGATGCAGCGTGATGCAGCCAGCAGCGGGGTCGAGCTAGTGGTGCTGAGCGCCTTCCGATCTCATACGCTTCAAAAAGAGCTCTTTTTTGAAGTGAAATCGGATCGCAACCAGAGCGCTCGAGAAAGGGCCATGGTTAGCGCCCCGCCAGGGTTTTCTGAGCACAGCACCGGCTTCGCCATCGATCTCGGCGATGCCCTGGCACCAGCCACCAACCTCTCACCAAGCTTCGACCAAACCGCAGCCTATGCCTGGGTGCAGGCCAATGCCGCTCGCTATCACTTCACCCTCTCCTTCCCCCGGGGTAATTCCCAGGGGGTGAGCTACGAGCCCTGGCATTGGCGATTCGAGGGCAGCGCCGAGGCCCTGCAGTTGTTTGAGCCCGCCCAGCGGTTGGCGCGCTGATGACTGTTCCGGAACTTCTGGCCCCTGCGGGTAATTGGCAGGCCCTGCGCGCCGCGGTAGCAAATGGCGCCGACGCTGTTTATTTCGGTGTGGAGACATTCAACGCCCGCATGCGGGCCGCCAATTTTGACCAGGAGGAATTGCCAGAACTCATGCACTGGCTGCATCGGCGGGGTGTGAAGGGTTTTCTCACTGTCAATGTGCTCGTTTTCAGCGATGAGCTGGTTGAGGCGGCAAGCTTGATCAGGGCTGCGGCTGCGGCCCATGTCGATGCCCTAATTGTTCAGGACGTTGGCCTGGCCCGGCTGGCGCGCAGGCTGGCGCCCAAACTGGCTGTGCACGGATCCACTCAGATGTCGATCACCAGCGCCGCAGGGGTCGCCATGGCCGCAGAGCTTGGTTGTGCCCGGGTCGTGCTTGCACGGGAGCTGACTCTCACCGACCTAGGCCGCTTGCAAAGTCAGCTGCAACAGCGCCAGTTGGCCATTCCCCTGGAAGTGTTTGTGCATGGTGCACTGTGCGTTGCCTATTCGGGCCAGTGCCTCACCAGCGAAGCCCTGGGCCAGCGCAGTGCAAACCGGGGCGAGTGTGCCCAGGCTTGCCGCTTGCCATACCAGCTGATTGTTGACGGCGAAGAACGCGATCTTCAAGACCAATGATATCTGCTCTCACCCATGGATCTATCAGCCTGGGAGCTTTTGCCCCAGCTCGAGCAGATCGGCATCGCCAGCCTCAAGATCGAGGGGCGTCTTAAGGACGCCACCTACGTGGCAGCCGTTACCGATGCCTACCGGCAAGGACTCGATCGTTTAGCCGAGGGCCTACCCAGCGCGCCCCAGTCAGCTGAGCAGAAGCGCTCCCTGGAGTTGAGCTTCTCGCGGGGGCTTTCCACAGGGTGGTTGGGGGGCCTCGACCACCAGGCGCTCGTGCACGGCCGCTGGAGCAAAAAGCGTGGCCCGCAGATTGGGGTATTCGCGCGCGTGAGTGCCGACGGCTGGTGGATCATCCAGACGAAGGCGGATCTGAAACCAGGCGATGGTCTTGTGTTTGAGGCCGCTGGATATGGTCCACTCGAGCCACCAGCCGAAATTGGCGGCCGGCTGATGGCTGTGCAGCAGCGCCCGATGGGCCGGCTGGCCGTACGGCTCGGCCCTGGCCGGATCGAAGCCGGCGGGCTGTCAGCGGGTAGCCCCTGCTGGCTTACCAGCGATCCCGCCCTTGAAGGTCAATGGCAGCGCATGGCTGGCCAGGCAACTCCGGAATGCAGCCGAGGCTTGCGGCTTCGCCTGCAAGGACGGCTTGGCGAGCCCTTGGTGCTGCGGGTTGAGTGGGCGGAGGGTCTCGATCCAGCAGCAACTGCGCAAATAAAGCTGCTCTCCGCCTCGGCCCTGCAGGCAGCCAGCGAGCAAGCCCTAGACACCTCCAGACTTCAAACCCAGCTGGGGCGCCTTGGCGGCACCTGCTGGAAGTTTGAGCGGCTTGAGCCTGCTCTCGAGGGAGCCCTTTTTCTGCCGATAGCCCAGCTCAACAAGTTGCGCCGCGAGCTAGTTGAGGCGCTTGCCGCAATTGAGCCGGGACATAGCGGCTCGCAGGCCCCCCTTGCAGGGGACACAACCGATTTCACCGAGTTACTGCAGGTTCTTTCAATCCCTGCCCACGCTTCGCCCCAATCTGGGCCTGGTTCGAGCACGGCTGTGAATTCGGAGCCGCAGTTGGTTGTGCTGGTGCGCAGCCTTGAGCAATTGAAGGCCCTGCGGGATTAACCAGTTGCGTCAGTTATTGCTGACCTAGATCAGCCGGCCGAGCTGCGCGAGGCCGTGGCAATCGGCCGTGGCTGCTGGCCTGGAGGCATCTGGCTGGCTGGCGCTCGGATCACACGGACTGATGAGCGCTGGACCCTGGAGCCCCTGGTGCGGGAGGCCCCCGATGGCTACCTGGTGCGCAATGCCGACCAGCTCGAGGTGCTCACACCCCTTGCTCCCTACTGTGGCGATTTTTCTTTAAATGTCGCCAATCCACTGTCGGCCGCGTGGTTTCTGGACCATTGGAAGCTGCAGCGAATCACCGCCAGCTACGACCTTGACCTCAAGCAGATGCTGGCCCTGGTGCGGGTCTGCCCCCCCGGCCAGGTTGAGGTAACGGCCCACCAGCACATGCCCCTGTTCCACATGGAGCACTGCCTCTTTTGCGCCTTCCTATCCGACGGACACGACCACACCGACTGCGGCCGCCCTTGCGAAAAGCACACGGTGCTTCTGCGTGATCGCAGCGGCAGTGAGCACTTTCTGCGGGCTGGTCTTGGCTGCCGTAACACCTTGTTTAATGGCCAAGCTCAGACAGCTGCTGAGGCCCTGCCCAAGTTGATGCGTGCTGGGGTGAGGCAGTTCCGAATTGAGTTGCTGCAGGAATCAGCGTCCGAGAGCCAGCATCGGGTGCAGCAATATTCAGCGGCCCTGCGTGGTGAGATCAGCGTACGAAGCCTCTGGCAGCAGGAACAGTTGGACAGCCGTCTTGGCGTGACCCGGGGCAGCCTCAAAAGCGGTAGGGGTGTGGGATAGAGTTGGACCATGGCTTCAAGTCTGCGTAAACGTTCCATCAAACGTTCCGTCTACATAAACTTAAAGTCAACAGATTCCATTCAACGTAAAAGTAGAGTTTTATTTGTATGAGCGGTGCACACCCAGGTACGCCGATTCGCAACATTGCGATCATTGCCCACGTTGACCATGGCAAAACCACATTGGTGGATGCCATGCTCACCCAATCGGGCATCTTCCGCGAGGGAGAGGCGGTTCCGACCTGTGTGATGGACTCGAACGATCTTGAGCGTGAGCGCGGGATCACAATTCTTTCCAAAAATACCGCCGTCGATTACGAAGGAATTCGTATCAACATCGTTGACACTCCTGGCCACGCTGATTTCGGCGGCGAGGTGGAGCGGGTTCTCGGCATGGTTGATGGCTGCCTGCTGATCGTTGATGCCAACGAGGGGCCCATGCCCCAGACCCGATTTGTGCTTAAAAAGGCTCTTGAGAAAGGGCTACGTCCAATCGTTTTCGTAAACAAGATTGATCGGGTCCGAGTTGACCCCGAGGTTGCTGTCGACAAGGTTCTCGACTTGTTCCTTGAGCTGGGTGCCGACGACGATCAGTGCGATTTCCCCTATTTGTTTGGGAGTGGCATGGGCGGCTACGCCAAGCCAGACATGAAAACCGAGAGCGACAATATGAAGCCGCTCTTCGATGCAATCCTGCGGCACGTTCCGCCCCCGGTGGGCGATCCCGAGAAGCCGCTGCAGCTTCAAGTCACCACCTTGGACTACTCCGACTTTTTAGGTCGGATCATGATCGGTCGCATCCACAACGGCACAATCAGGGCTGGCCAACCTGCCGCCCTTATCCGTGACGACGGCAGCATCAAGCGCAGCCGCATCAGCAAGTTGCTTGGCTTCCAGGGTCTGCAGCGGGTTGAGATTGAGCAGGCCAGCGCTGGCGATCTCGTGGCCGTGGCCGGCTTTGACGAGGTCAATATTGGTGAGACGATTGCCTGCCCCGATCACCCTGAGGCCCTGCCCCTGATTCGGGTTGACGAACCCACCCTGCAGATGACTTTCGTCATCAATGACTCTCCCTTCGCTGGCAAGGAGGGCAAATTCGTGACCAGCCGTCAGGTGCGGGATCGCCTGCAGAAGGAGCTGCTCACCAACGTCGCCCTGCGGGTTGAGGACACCGACTCACCGGATCGCTGGGCTGTCAGCGGCCGTGGTGAATTGCACCTCGGCATCCTGATAGAAACGATGCGTCGTGAAGGCTATGAATTCCAAGTATCCCAGCCCCAGGTGATTTTCCGCACCATTGATGGCACCCCATCAGAGCCCTACGAAACCTTGGTTTTGGATGTGCCTGAGGAGTCGGTGGGCGGCTGCATTGAAAAGCTCGGCGTCCGCAAGGCCGAGATGCAGAACATGGAAAATACGAACGACGGCCGCACCCAGCTTGAGTTTGTGGTGCCAGCTCGAGGGCTGATTGGCTTCCGCGGCGAATTCATTCGCGCCACAAGGGGCGAGGGGATCATGAGCCACTCCTTCCTTGACTACCGGAAAATGCAAGGAGAGATGGACAACCGCCGTAATGGTGTGTTGATTGCCTTTGAGGAGGGCACAGCGACTTTCTACGCACTCAAGGGTGCGGAAGATCGCGGCCAGTTCTTCATTACGCCTGGCACCAAGGTCTACAAGGGGATGATTGTTGGCGAACACAACCGACCACCTGACCTAGAACTCAACGTCTCCAAAACAAAGCAGGTGACCAACATCCGCTCGGCTGGCGCAGAGGTGCTCGACACCCTGCAGGCACCAATTCAGATGACACTTGAGCGAGCTCTCGAGTACATCGGACCCGATGAAATGCTTGAAGTCACACCCCAATCGATCAGACTGCGCAAACTGCCTTCCAAAAAGGCCGCTAAGCGCTGATCGGTGCGCCCGAATCCTGAGCAGCAGTTTTTAAGCGAAGAGCAGGAATTATTGGCGGACACCCGCTTGGGCGAGGCCATATGCTTGTTTAACGGCGCTGACTGGTATGCCTGCCACGACGGCTTCGAAGCCCTTTGGCATGAGACCGCTGGCCCTATGAGGCCGGTTTTGCAAGGAATTTTGCAGATCGCCGTGGCTGAACTGCACCTTGAACGGGGTAACTGCAGCGGCGCCACAATTTTGATGGGTGAGGGTCTCGGCCGCCTTAAGGCTTGTCCCCCTAACTCCCTAGGCATAGATTTAGCTGCCTTGATCGACTCATCTATGCAGCGTCTGCTGGCGTTGCAGCAGCAGAGGTCAATTGAGGGCTTGGAATCGCCCAGATTGGTTGGGACAGCGCCCCAAAACCCTTCTGTAGATTAAAAATTACGCCATGTCCCACACCCAACTGTTGCTATATCCCTTTGTGCGCTCCGCGTTCTTGCGGCTGACGGCCCTGCCCCTTTTCCTCTCGGCAATGTTGGCCCCTGCGCTTGCAGCCCCCGCCGTGGTGACTCCCACCAGCGGGCTGGTAACAATTGAATCCGACCTGCAAAAGGCCGATAACAGCACCGGAGTTGTGACAGCAACCGGCAATGTGCGCATCGTTTACCCCGACCAACGGGTGGTAGCCACGGCCCGTCAGGCCCAATACTTCAGTCGTGAGGGCAGGGTGGTGCTCAGCGGTGATGTGGATGTAATTCAAGATACGGGTCACAGCATCCAGGCAGAAAGGCTCGTGTATCTGGTGGAGAGGGAGCGGATCGTGGCTGAGCCGGCCCCTGGTCAGCAAGTGATCACCCACTACCGAATGAATGCGCCTACACCAAAGGAAGGCCTGATGCCATGAGTCTCGAGCTCGTAAATGTGGCGCTAGCCATCGGTGGCCGGCTGCTGGTCAACCACGTTTCCCTACAGCTTGAGCCAGGTGAAGTAGTGGGCCTGCTTGGTCCCAACGGGGCGGGCAAAACCACCACCTTTGGCTTGGTGACTGGCTTATTGCGCCCTGACTCCGGCCAGGTATTGATGGATGGCAAGGCAATCGAAAAACTGCCCATGCCCCAACGAGCCCGCCTAGGTATTGGCTACCTGCCCCAGGAGCCCAGCGTCTTTCGCCAGCTAAGTGTGCGTGACAATCTGAGCCTTGCCCTGCAGGAAAGTTCCACCCCGATGGAGCTGAGGCGCAAGCGTCTCAATGGCTTAATCGAGGATTTTCACCTCAGCGAATTTCAAAACCGCAAGGGATATCAGTTGTCCGGAGGCGAGAGGCGGCGCTGCGAAGTTGCCCGGGCATTGGCCGTGGGTATTGAGGGTCCCCGCTACCTGCTGCTGGATGAGCCTTTTGCGGGAGTCGACCCAATCGCGGTGTCGGATCTGCAGCAGTTGATCCACCAGCTCAAGGGGCGGGGCATGGGTCTGCTGATTACAGACCACAACGTGCGCGAGACCCTGGCAATCACCGATCGGGCCTACATCCTTTCTGAGGGATCGATTTTGGCTGCCGGCAGCTCTCAGCAGGTGGGTTCCGATCCCCTGGTCCGCCGCCATTACCTCGGAGAATCCTTCCAGCTATGAGTTGGTCACACCGCGCACGCCAGCAGCTGCTGACCCCTTGGCGCCAGCTACCCCTGCTGGATCGCTGGCTCCTAGCCGAACTGATCGGCCCCCTGATTTTCGGTGTAGCCGCATTCACCGCCGTATCCCTTTCAGTGGGTGCCGTATTTGAACTTGTGCGCCGGGTTGCGGAATCGGGGTTGCCCCTAGATGTGGCCGTGCGGGTGCTGGTGCTGGAGATGCCCTCCTTTTTGGTGCTCTCCTTCCCCATGGCCACGCTGATGGCCACCTTGCTCACCTATTCAAAGCTTTCAGGCAACAGTGAGCTCACCGCCCTGCGAAGTGTGGGGGTTGCCACTTGGCGAATGGTGGTGCCCGCCGTTGCCATCGCGCTGGTGATGACCATGCTCACCTTCACCTTCAACGAGGCAATCGTGCCGCGCACCTTGTTCGAGGCTAAAAACACCCTCAACCGAGCGATTGGCCGTGCCGTGGCTGGCGAACAGAAAGACAACGTCATGTTCTCTAAATACGGCGAGATACAGGCTGAAGACGGCAGCACGGAGCGGGGCCTTACCCACTTTTTCTACGCCCAACGCTTCAATAAAGGGGTGATGGAGAGGGTCACCCTGCTTGACCTTTCACGCCGAGGTCAACGGGTGCTGCTCAGTGCCGATCGGGCCCGCTGGAGCGAGGCCGAGGCCCAGTGGGA
Organism: Cyanobium sp. BA5m-10; assembly: GCF_024346255.1. Taxonomy (NCBI): domain Bacteria; kingdom Bacillati; phylum Cyanobacteriota; class Cyanophyceae; order Synechococcales; family Prochlorococcaceae; genus Cyanobium; species Cyanobium sp. BA5m-10. The sequence goes on from NZ_JAGQCP010000003.1 coordinate 66,688, forward strand.
ATTCCTTGATGGCCATGTCTTTGGAGTCACGGAGGGATCGGACAGCTCCACCACTTCAGCTGATTTCGACCGCTATCTATATCCCCTTGGTAGTCAGCCACTCCAGGTTGCCAAGCTGCCAAAGGATTCCAATTCAATGACAATCGGCCAAGCGCGAACCGCCGAGCGCCTGCTCAGAGAGGCCAGTGATCTGCAGGGTGCCCGCAAGCTTCGAGTTCGCATCCAGGAGAAGTTTGCCTTCCCCGCGGTCTGCTTGGTGTTTGGCTTAATCGGTAGCAGCCTTGGAGTGCGCCCCCATTCGCGCCGCAGCCGTAGCCAGGGTTTCGGGCTCAGCGTCCTGCTGATCTTTGGCTACTACCTGGTGGCGTTTGTTTTCAGTTCGCTCGGGGTCAAGGGAACGCTGAGTCCCTACTTCTCCGCCTGGCTGCCAGTGGTGATCGGTTTGGGTGGCGGCGTGTATCTGTTACGCCAGGCCAGCCGCTAACAGCACCTGCCATTCGCCAAACTGAGCAGATATCGAGTCGTTGCCCGTGCCCGCCCTGTTGAACGACCCAGTGCTTGGACTGGGTCTGACGGCGTTTGCCCTCCTGCTAGTCGCCCTGCCGCTGGCCTTCTGGTCCCTTAGCGGCGGCCGATCAAGCACGGCGGTCCGCTTGCTGGTTGCCGGCGCCAATCTCTGCCTCACGGCCCAATTGGTCTTGCGCTGGTGGGAATCGGGCCATTTCCCGATCAGCAACCTCTACGAATCCCTCTGCTTTCTCGCCTGGGGCTGCACCCTCACCCAGCTGCTGGTGGAGCGCACCTGGCCTTCGCCATTGGTGCCTGCAGCGGCTACCCCCATGGCCCTCGGCTGTGTGGCTTTCGCAAGCTTCGCTCTGCCGGATCGGCTCCAGGAAGCCTCGCCCCTGGTGCCGGCCCTGCGCTCTAGCTGGCTAGTGATGCACGTGAGCGTGATCATGATCAGCTATGCGGCCCTGCTGGTGGGGTCATTGCTTTCGTTAGCGGTGCTATTCACTGACCGCGGCAATTCAATGGAACTGCGCAGCAGCTCCATTGGTAGTGGCGGCTATCGCCAGGCCCAGCTGGCTACACCCCAGTTACAACTAAGCAGCGTGGCCATGCCTGCGGTTGAACAGCTTGATTCACTCAGCTACCGCACGATCACAGTGGGCTTCCTGCTGCTATCGGTTGGTCTGGTAAGTGGAGCGGTGTGGGCCAACGAGGCCTGGGGCAGCTGGTGGAGCTGGGATCCGAAGGAAACCTGGGCCCTGATCTGCTGGCTCGTCTACGCCGCATATCTGCACACTCGCTTGATCCGTGGCTGGCAGGGCCGCAAGCCCGCGCTCGTAGCCGCAGCGGGTTTGGTCGTGATCGTGGTTTGCTATATCGGTGTAAATCTTCTGGGCATTGGCTTGCACAGCTACGGGTGGTTCTTTGACAGCTAAAGCCTAAGCGCGCCTATCCAAAATATATTAAGTGTGAAACCTTATCTGCCCCCCCCCGCGAACACGGGCGAGGGGGTATTTTGAACTAGTCAGATGCTCATGCGCCGGGATGCTTGCTGTTGCGAATACCGGTGATTGCTGCGGCGTAATCAGGCTGGTTGAAGACACCAGAACCACTAACAATGGCATTGGCGCCCGCTTCAATCACCTTCCAGGCGTTTTCAGCCTTGATGCCGCCATCCACCTCAATCCAGGGATCGAGGCCACGCTCATCGCAAATGCGGCGCAGGTCGCGAATCTTTTGCACCTGGTTGTCGATGAAGCTCTGGCCACCGAAGCCCGGGTTGACACTCATGATCAGCACAAGATCGCAGAGCTCCAGGCAGTAGTCCAGCGTGTCTAGAGGTGTGCTGGGGTTGAGCACTGCACCAGCGAGCTTGCCAAGATCCTTGATCTGGGCAAGGTTGCGATGCAGGTGCGGGCAAGCCTCAACCTGCACAGAAATGATGTCAGCGCCAGCCTTGGCAAAATCAGCCACGTATCTCTCGGGCTCAACGATCATTAGGTGAACGTCGAGGGTCTTGGTGGTTACAGGCCTCAACGCCTGCACAATTAAGGGTCCAATGGTGATGTTCGGCACAAACCGGCCATCCATCACGTCAACGTGGATCCAGTCGGCACCAGCTTGATCGACAGCACGAACGTCTTCGCCGAGACGGGAGAAATCGGCGGACAGAATTGACGGGGAGATCACCAGGGATTTGGTGCTCATGCTGGATCAACCGATCGGGTGGCTTTGGATTGTAGGAAGTGGTCTGCAAACAAGCCTTGGGTGGTCCCCAGGTCCCATGGCCGCGAGCACTGATACAGTTGCGGCCGCTTCATCTTCGAAAGGCTTGGCAGCAACAGGCTTCTGACCTCGTGTCCCGCCAGGCCGACGCCATTACTGAAGCCCATTCCCCTGCCGGATCAACGTGGATCGCACCCTCATCCAGGAAATTCTCGAGGTCGTTGAGCAAGCTGCCATCGCCTCTGCCGAACTGACCGGCCTTGGCAAGAAGGATGAAGCTGACGCTGCAGCAGTCGAGGCCATGCGCACTCGCATGGGCCTAATCCAGATGCAGGGCCGCATCGTTATCGGTGAGGGCGAGCGCGATGAAGCTCCCATGCTCTACATCGGCGAAGAAGTTGGCAGTGGCACCGGCCCCGGTGTGGATTTCGCCGTTGATCCCTGCGAGGGAACCAACCTTTGCGCCAACAGCCAGCGAGGCTCCATGGCTGTCCTGGCCGCTTCTGATCGCGGTGGACTTTTCAACGCTCCCGACTTCTACATGAAGAAATTGGCTGCACCCCCTGCAGCCAAGGGCAAGGTGGACATCCGTAAGTCGGCTACCGAGAACATCAAGATTCTCAGCGAGTGCCTTGGTCTTGCAGCCAGCGAACTGACCATCGTCGTGATGGACCGTGCTCGTCACAAGGATCTGATCGCCGAGATCAGGGCCACTGGCGCCAGGATTCAACCCATCTCGGATGGCGACGTTCAGGCCGCCATCGCCTGCGGTTTTGCAGGCACTGGCACCCATTGCCTGATGGGCATCGGCGCAGCCCCCGAGGGCGTGATCTCCGCCGCAGCCATGCGGGCCCTTGGCGGTCACTTCCAGGGCCAGCTCGTGTACGACCCGGCCGTGGCTCAGACCTCTGAGTGGGCTGACTACACCAAGGAAGGCAACATTGCCCGTCTTAACGAGATGGGTATCACCGACGTAGACAAAATCTATGAGGCAGAGGAGCTTGCCTCCGGTGAAAACGTGGTCTTCGCTGGCAGTGGCATCACCGATGGCCTCCTGTTCCACGGTGTCAAGTTTGAGAAGGATTGCACCCGCACCAGCTCCCTGGTGATCAGCAACCTGGACAACACCGCTCGCTTTACCAATACCATTCACATGAAGGATGGGGCCCAGAGCATTGCGCTGAGCTGACGCCCGCCCCAGTCCGAGCACCCCAGCCAGCCTCCATGCACATTGCCGTCGTCGGCCTCAGTCATCGCACGGCTCCAGTGGAGATCCGGGAGCGCCTCAGCATCCCGGATCAAACCATGGAGGCTTCGCTGCAGCAGCTGCGAGCCGACGACCAGGTGCTGGAGGCATCCATCCTCAGCACTTGCAATCGGCTGGAGATTTACACCCTGCTCCGTCATCCGGAGCGGGGTATTTCCGCTGTCGGAGCTTTTTTAAGCCAGCTCTCCGGCCTGGCGGTCGAGGAGCTCACACCACATTTATTTACCTTTCATCACGAGGAGGCAATCAGCCACCTGCTGAGGGTTTCAGCAGGCCTCGATTCCCTAGTGCTTGGGGAGGGGCAAATCCTCTCTCAAGTAAAAAAAATGGTGAGGCTTGGCCAGGAGCACCACTCCGTTGGGCCAATCCTCAATCGGCTGCTTACCCAGGCGGTTAGTACCGGTAAACGGGTCCGTACGGAAACGAAACTTGGCACCGGCGCTGTCTCGATAAGTTCAGCAGCTGTGGAGCTGGCCCAGCTCAAAGTGGGTCAAGCACGAGGCCTCGATGAGCTGGTGCCCCTTGATCAGGAGCAGGTGGCGGTGGTGGGGGCAGGGCGCATGGCCCGCCTGCTGCTTCAACACCTTCAGGCCAAAGGCTGTAAGGGGCTTGTGCTGCTCAACCGCACGGTTAACAAGGCGGAACTACTGGCCGCTGACTTTCCAGCTCTGCCCGTTCAGTGCCGTCCCCTTGACGACCTGGACCATTGCCTCAGCACCTGCTCGCTGGTTTTCACTAGCACCGCTGCTGACACACCAATCATCACGGCTCAGCGCCTCAGCGGACTGAATCGCCGCTCCAGCTTGATGCTGGTTGACATCGGCGTGCCACGCAACATTTCGGCGGATACGGCTGGCCTGCCCGGCGTGCACTCCTACGACGTTGATGATTTGCAGGAGGTGGTAAATCGCAACCAGGAGGCTCGGCGCGAAATGGCAGCTGAGGCCGAAGGGCTGCTGCAAGAGGAGTCTCGTGTCTTCCTGGAATGGTGGGACGGGCTTGAAGCGGTGCCGGTTGTAAACCGGCTTCGGCGCCAGCTGGAAGACATCCGTGAGCAGGAGCTCCAGAAGGCCTTAAGCCGCATGGGTCCAGACCTGTCAGCCAGGGAGCGCAAGGTGGTTGAAGCCCTCAGCAAGGGCATCATCAACAAGATCCTGCACACCCCTGTTACCAACCTGCGGGCCCCCCAACCGCGCCAGCAGCGACACAGCGCCATGAGGGTCCTGGAGGATCTGTTTGATCTGCAGGAGCGTCCGCCAGAGCCTTGAACCAGCCTTGGGCACTGCAACAGTTCGTGCCGCAGGGGATCAAAAGGCTCGCCCAATAGCAGGACGCTCAAGTACGGTCAGCCCCGAGAACCGCTGGCAGCAGGATTTATGAAGCGTGTACTGGCAATAATTCTGGGAGGTGGTGCTGGTACCCGCCTTTACCCATTGACCAAAATGCGGGCCAAGCCAGCTGTGCCACTGGCAGGTAAATATCGGCTAATTGATATTCCAATCAGCAATTGCATTAATTCGGAAATCAATAAAATATATGTACTTACCCAGTTCAACAGTGCGTCGCTGAATCGTCACCTGACGATGAGCTACAACCTTTCGGCTGGATTCGGCCAAGGCTTTGTAGAGGTTTTGGCAGCCCAGCAGACCCCAGAAAGCCCAAGCTGGTTTGAGGGCACCGCCGATGCAGTCCGTAAGTACCAAGGACTTTTCCACGAATGGGACGTGGACCACTACCTGATTCTTTCCGGTGACCAGCTCTACCGGATGGACTACAGCCGTTTTGTTCAGCACCACATCGACACCGGCGCCCAGCTCACCGTTGGCGCCCTCCCCGTAGATCCTGCCCAGGCTCAGGACTTTGGCCTGATGCGCACCAGCAGTGATGGCCGTATACAAGAATTTCGGGAGAAGCCCAAGGGTGAAGCCTTGGAGACCATGCGGGTTGACACCCAGGCCCTTGGCCTGTCGCCGGAGGAGGCGGCCAAGCGCCCATACCTCGCCTCGATGGGCATCTATGTGTTCAGCCGCGACACCCTCTTTGACCTGCTGAGCAGCAACCCGTCCTCAACAGACTTTGGCAAGGAGATCATCCCCGCCTCACTGGCCCGCGGCGACCGGCTCCAAAGCTTCCTCTTTGACGACTACTGGGAGGACATCGGTACTATCGGCGCCTTCTATGAAGCCAACCTGGCGCTTACCGATCAACCCAACCCGGCCTTCTCCTTCTACGACGAGAAGTTCCCGATTTACACCAGGCCTCGCTACTTGCCGCCCAGCAAGTTGCAGGACGCCCAGGTAACCGCCTCGATCATCGGTGAGGGATCCTTGCTCAAGGCCTGCAGCATTCATCACTGCGTACTGGGCGTGCGCTCCCGAGTTGAAGACGAGGTAGTGCTCCAGGACACCCTGGTGATGGGAGCCGACTACTTCGAGTCCTCTGAGGAACGCCTTCTACTACGTGAACGTGGGGGCATCCCCATCGGCGTGGGCAGGGGCAGCACCGTTAAACGGGCCATCATCGACAAGAACGTGCGGATCGGAGACAACGTCACGATCGTCAACAAGGACCACGTGGAGGAAGCTGACCGGCCCGAGCTCAGTTTCTACATACGCAACGGCATTGTTGTGGTTGTCAAAAATGGGACCATCGCCGACGGCACGGTGATCTGAGCAGGGAAAGCTGCCAAGGTGTCAGGCCAAAAACCAGGAGTTGCTGACACCTTTGCCACCAAGTTGTGACGGATGCCTGGGCTGACCAGCACGCTTCGCCACACTGTCGCCAAAAGCTTCAAATTGAGTCATGGGCAAGGCGCATTTCGGCCTGATCGGTTTGGGAGTGATGGGGGAAAACCTCGTCCTAAATGCTGAGCGCAACGGCTACTCCTCCGTTGTGTTCAATCGCACCAAGGCAAAAACCGATGAGTTTCTGGCTGGTCGTGGCGTCGGCAAGGACATTGTTGGTGCCGCGACCCTTGAGGAGTTTGTGTCGACCCTGGAGCGTCCACGCCGCATCCTGATGATGGTCAAAGCGGGACAGCCTGTTGACGACACGATTGCGGCAATCTCCCCCTTCCTTGAAGAGGGTGACCTGCTGATTGACGGCGGCAATTCTCTCTACGCCGATACGGAACGCCGCGTTGCCGAGCTGGAGAGCAAGAGCTTCGGCTACATCGGCATGGGCGTCTCCGGTGGCGCCAAAGGCGCCCTCGAAGGGCCGAGCATGATGCCCGGTGGCACCAAGGCGGCCTACGACGCCATTGAACCGTTGGTGCGCAAGATGGCAGCCCAGGTAGACGATGGTCCCTGTGTCACCTACATCGGCCCCGGGGGCGCTGGCCACTTCGTCAAAACGGTTCACAACGGCATCGAGTACGCCATCGAGCAGATCCTTGCTGAGGCCTACGACCTGATGAAGCGGGTTGGCGGATTGAACGGCGACCAGATGGCCGACGTTCTAGCCAGCTGGAATCAAACCGAGGAGTTGGCCTCATTCCTGGTGGAGATCACCGAGGTATGCCTGCGCACCAAGGATCCCGAAACCGGTGCCGATCTGGTTGAGGCGATCGTTGATGCGGCTGGCCAAAAGGGCACTGGTCTTTGGACCGTGGTGAGTGCCCTGGAGATGGGTGTACCCGTGCCCACCATCTATGCCGCCCTAAATGCCCGAGTGCTGAGCTCCCTGCGCTCCGAGCGCCTCGAGGCGGGCGCCCTGCTTCCAGAGCCTGCCCCCCACAGCTTCGATCTTGGCAGCGCGGCAGATGCCATGGCTCCCCTGCGCGATGCCTGCATTGCCGCCTGCATCGTCAGCTACGGCCAGGGCATGGCCCTGCTGCAGGAAGCCTCAAAGCTGCACGATTACAACCTCAATTTTTCGGCCATCGGCCAGATCTGGAAAGGGGGCTGCATCATCCGGGCCCGCTTGCTGCAGCGAATTCAGGATGCCTATGGCGCCAATCCCAGCCTGGCAAACCTGATGCTCGACCCCTGGTTTGCCGAGCAGATCAACAGGCGTCTGCCGGGGCTGCGGCAGGTGGTTGCCGGCGCTGCCCTGGCGGGGATTCCCGTGCCCTGCTTAAGCAGCACCCTCGATTACATCGACAGCTACCGCAGCGCCCGCCTACCCCAAAACCTGGTCCAGGCGATGCGCGACTGCTTTGGCTCCCACACCTACGAGCGGGTCGACAAGCCTGGCAACTTCCACACCGAGTGGCTGGACTGATCCAATGACCCCAATCACTCCAGGCTCCACCACTCGCTATCGCCTGGTGGTGGCTGAGTCGGCAGCTGAGCTCGCCCGTCAGACGGCTCAAGCCCTGGCCTCTGAGATTGATCAGGTACTTGCCCAGCGCGACCGCGCCCAGATAGCACTCGCCGGCGGAGAAACACCAAAGGCGACCTATCGCTTACTCGGTCAGCAACACCTGCCCTGGGATCGGGTCGATGTGCTCCTTGGCGATGAGCGCTGGGTGCCAAGCGAAGACCCCTCCAGCAACGCCCGCATGCTTAGGGAAACCTTGATGGCGGATCTCCCCGGTGGCAAGGCCTGCTTGCACCCGGTTCCCACCCAGCTCGCCAGCCCGGAGCTAGGAGCGGCAGCGTACGCAGACCTGCTGCAACAACTGTGCGGCGACTTCCCACCGGTGCTGGACGTGGTGCTGCTGGGCCTCGGCGACGATGGTCACACCGCCTCGTTGTTTCCTGGCACCGTTGCACCGGGGGTGAGGGACCGCTCCGTAACCCTGGGGGAGGGCAAGGGTCTGCCCCGGGTCAGCCTTACAGCCCCAACCCTTTCAGCGGCGCGGCGGGTGATCTTTCTAGTGAGTGGGGCCGGCAAGGTGCAGGCCCTGCAACGGTTACTCGATCCCGAAGAATCGCCCATGCGCACCCCAGCCAAGTTGGTGCAGCCCACCACTGAGACTGAGGTGCTGATATTTGCTGACCAAGCAGCAGCTGCTGGAGTTGGCCAGTGATTCCCATCGCCAGCGGCGACGGCTTCATTGGCTGGCATCCCTTAAACGACACCGTGATGGGTGGGCGCAGCCAGGGCAACTGCCGGATCGCCTCAACAGGCCTTGAGTTTGAAGGCACGCTCGTTGAGGAAGGAGGGGGCTTCATCAGTTGCCGCTCGCCTCTGTTTTCTCCCCCTCTCGATCTTTCGAGTTGTGAGGGGCTCGAACTTGAGCTGCTTGGTGCTGGCAGACGCTTCAAGTTGGCGGTTGCCTGCGCTGACGGTCTGGCCGGTCTCACCAACTTGATCCCGGGGGGCCTGCGCTGGGTGATCGAATTCGCTACGGAGCCTGAGGGGCCCAGCCTCGTGAGGATTCCCTTCGCGGATCTAAGAGCCTCGGTGCGCGCTAAGCCGGTGGGGTTGCCCTTGAACTTTGACCCAAGTCGGATCAACAGACTGCAGCTTTTGCATTCACGCTTCGCCGATGATGGCGGCTTAAATGCTGGCTTCCGCGCCGGTCCGATCTACCTACAACTTCGCGCTGTACGTGGCTACCCCTGAGCTAGTTAATAGCAACCTGCAACAGCTGGTGGCAGCCGCCGCCGATCTCTGCCGCAAGCCATGGCGTCATGCCGTCCTGCCCCTGGATGATGCCCAGCGCTGCGACGATTGCAACCTGCGACTTGAGGTAAGACAGGCTGATGGGGAGCGCTATCCCGCCGCCGATCTCGAAATTGAGATCTATCGCAGCGGTAATGACCTCAACCTCACCCTGGCCTGGTGCCACGACCAGCAACGCCCCCTGCTTTGGCAGGGGAGCCATCCGGTGTGGATGGAGCCGGAGTCAGGGCTCCGCTGCGAGCGACCAGTTGATGGTGCCCCCCTGGAGGCTTTGGCACGAAGGCTCAGGGCGCTTTTGATGCCGCTTGACTGAGTCTTAGCTCAACCATCAGATCTCATCGGTCACAGCGCCCCTGCTGCTGCTGCCAACCAGGCGGGCATATTTGCCAAGCACCCCGGTGCGATAACGGGGCTCAGGCTTGACCCAGGCGGAGCGCCGCCGAGCGATTTCCGCATCTGGCACATTGAGCTGGATCAGCAGTTCGATGGCGTCCACCGTGATGCTGTCCCCTTCCTCCACCAAGCCGATTGTTCCGCCCACAGCAGCCTCGGGTGCAACGTGACCCACAACAAGACCAAAGGAGCCACCTGAAAAGCGACCATCGGTGATCAGGGCCACCGAATCGAGCATGCCCTGCCCCACGATTGCCGCCGTGGGACTAAGCATCTCCCGCATCCCAGGGCCACCCACCGGGCCCTCATTGCGCACAACGACCACATCACCGGGGCTGATCTGCTTATCAAGGATTGCGGCCAGGCAGGATTCCTCGCTTTCAAAAACCCTTGCTGGACCAGTAATTACAGGGTTTTTAACACCACTGATCTTGGCCACCGCACCTTCTTCAGCCAAGTTTCCCTTGAGTATCGCCAAGTGCCCTTTGGGATAAAGGGGGTTGCTAAGAGGACGGATCACGTCCTGACCAGAGGGGGGCTCGGAAGGAACAGACGCCAACAACTCAGCCAGAGTTTTGCCCTCAATGGTGCGGCAATCACCATGCAGTAAGCCCGCATCGAGCAGCAGCTTCATCACCTGTGGTATGCCACCGGCCTGATGGAGGTCAACGGTCACATAGCGGCCACTGGGCTTTAGATCGCAGATCACTGGCACCCGCTGGCGGATCGTCTCAAAATCGTCGATGGTTAGGGTTACTCCAGCGGTGCGGGCGACCGCCAGCAGGTGCAACACGGAATTGGTAGAGCCACCTACCGCCATGATCACGCTGATCGCATTTTCGAAGGCCTCGCGGGTGAGTAGGTCGCTAGGCAAGATATTTGCCTCAAGAGCATCAACCAAAACCTCAGCGCTGCGAGCAGCACTCTCTGCTTTCTCAGGGTCCTCAGCTGCCATGGTGGAGCTGTATGGCAGGCTTAACCCCAACACCTCAAAGGCGGCACTCATGGTGTTGGCGGTGAACATGCCACCGCAACTACCGGCACCTGGACAGGCATTTTTTTCAATAGCAGTGAGCTCCTGCTCATCAATACGACCACCGCTGTATTGACCGACTGCCTCAAAAGCACTTACTACCGTGAGATCACAGGCACCAAGCTTGCCAGGTTTAATCGTGCCACCGTAAACAAAGATCGAGGGAATATTCATGCGGGCCATCGCCAACATGGCTCCTGGCATATTTTTGTCACAACCACCAATTGCCAGCAAGCCATCCATACTTTGGGCGTTGCAGGCAGTTTCAATCGAATCGGCAATCACCTCGCGGCTCACCAGGGAATACTTCATACCCTCCGTGCCCATTGATATGCCATCGCTCACCGTGATGGTGCCAAACATCTGGGGCATGGCACCGGCTGTTTGAAGGGCCGTCTCAGCGCGCTGGGCCAGCTCGTTTAAGCCCAGGTTGCAGGGTGTAATTGTGCTGTAGCCATTGGCAATGCCAATAATCGGCTTGTTGAAATCGCCATCGCCAAAGCCAACCGCCCGCAACATGGCACGGTTAGGAGAGCGCTGGATGCCTTGCGTGATCGCTGCGGAGCGGAGCATGGTGACGGGTTGGGCTTGAAGAAACCTACCCACCGGGCCGAATGGCGCCGAAGCCCTAACCCTGGATGGTCATGGTCTCCAGTTGACGGCGCACGTCGTCGATCGCCTGGTTGAGCTCATGGACCCGATCGTGAAGGTCCCGATCCGTCCTGACAGCCTCCGGCGAGGCTGCGATTCCAGCGGCCCGGGCAGGCCGGCCTTGGTGCCGGCGTCGCTCTGCTTCAGCAAGCAACCACCAGGCAAGGCCAGCAGCACCAATAACAGCCCCAGCCAAGACGCTGAGGCTGGAACTGCCACCGGCTGGGGTGACGCCGTTGTGATTGCCCATAATTCAATCCCTTCTGTAGCGAGCCTAGGTATCGGTGGGCAATTCATCCAGCACCGTGCCACCGAACAACCGCTGCCTCACATCGCCGATACCAGGCACGATCGCCCCGGCTTCGTTCAAATCCGGATCGATGCCAGCGGCGTAGATGGTGAGGCTGCCGTGCCGCTCCCCCACAGCCTTGAGTCCTAGACCAGAGGCCAGGGATGTAATCACTCGTAAGCGATCGCCGGTCACGCCTAGGGCTGAAAGGTCATCGAGGAGTTGGAGCAGGGATTCGCCGTCTCCCAGTTCCGCTACAAACAGTAAAACTCCGCAGCGGGAGGGGATTGGCCCGGCTGGAGGGGTTATCACACCCAGGCTTTCTTGTAGATGGAGCACCTGGGCCGAGGGAAGCACTGTTTGGCCGCCCTGCCAAAGGCCAAGCCCAGCGGTCAGCAGGGGCAGGGCCAGCAGGGGAACCGCTGGATCCACCACGTCTGCCTCCGCCGCACAAAGGGGTGTTTCCAGCTGGATGCGCCTGTGGGGCAGCCAATCGCGCACAGCCTCATAGGTGAGCCAGCGACCTAGCTCGGCAGTAGCGGAGGCGTAAAGCGAACTAGGCGTGTGTCGATCGCGCAGTACGCCAAGCCAGTGGCCAATCAGGGGGTGGGGGGGAACCACCACCCGCAAAGCCATCACCATGGTTGCCATAACTTGATGATCAACCGTAAGTGCGCGCCCATGAGCTCGAGATCTGAAAGCCGAGCGAGTTGGTCTGGTGGCTGGCTGCTGGCCGCACTGGCCCTGGTGCTGACCTGGTGCCTTGGGGTCTTTCCTGCCGCAGCGATCACCGCGCCTGAGCTGCGCAGCCAGCGTTCGCTACAAGACCTCCAACCAGACATGCACGGCCGCAACCTTCAACAGCAGGAGTTTTTGAAGGCGACTCTGGCTGGCTTCGATCTGAGCGGCACCGATCTGCGCGGAGCTGTTTTCAACAGCAGCGACCTACGGGGAGCCAACCTGAAGGACGCCAACCTGGAAGACGCGGTGGCCTTCGCAAGTCACTTTGAAGACACTGACCTCAGTGGTGCTGTGCTGCGAAACGCCATGTTGATGCAAAGCCACTTCAAAGGGGCAACCATTGAAGGAGCCGACTTCAGTGATGCAGTGTTGGATCTGCCTGAGCAGAAAGCACTCTGTAAACGAGCTGCCGGTGTCAATCCGAGCACCGGAGTAGCCACCAAGGACAGCCTGGCGTGCCGATAGGGCCCCTTGCCTTTAGCATCTAATTTCCGGTTCCAGTGGGGATCAGCCACTGGAGGAAAGGGGGAAAGGTCGGTGAAAATCCGGCACTGTCCCGCAGCTGTGAAGGCTATGGCCCGCAAATCTGCTCCAACTTTGGGGCCTGCTTGCGATCCATTACCAAGTCAGAACGCCCGCCGGTTTTGTTCCTCCTACGGCGCGGACCGGCCCATGAATTTGATCAAAACAGCACCCAACGGCCAAGCCCTGGGCCGCTGGCTCCTAGTTGCTGGCCTGGCATCAATCGGCATTGGCGCCCTTAGCCCAGTCCAGGCACATCATTTTGCCGATATCGGCCAGCTAAAGCCCAGCATGTTCAATGGCGTTCTGAGTGGCCTCGCCCACCCAGTGCTGGGCCCGGATCATCTGCTTTTCCTACTGGCACTTTCCTTGGTAGGGCTGCAAAAACGGCTTAGCTGGAGCCTGGGACTTCTCGCTGTTGGCTTGCTTGGTAGTGGCGCTGGACTGCTGTGGCCAGGGATGCCAGGCGCTGAATCCCTGGTGGCCTGCACCCTCATTGTTGAGGCACTGGTGTTGCTACGGCGCTTGCCGTCCTTGCTGCTGCTTCCCGCCATGGCCTTGCACGGCTATGTACTAAGCGGCCCCGTTTTTGGCTGGAGCGCCATGCCCGTAGTTGCCTACGGCACGGGCCTGTTTCTTTCACAGGCAGGCCTGCTTGCGATGGCACTTATTGCCTTGCGGCCCTTGGGAGCTCGCCTTTCTTCAACCCAGCTGCGCTGGCTTAGTTTCGCCCTAATGGCTCTTGGCGGCACCTGGGCCCTGGCGGGTTTGGCGGCCTGAGATGACGACACAAAGTAGAAGGCTGCCTGTCACCGTGGTGACAGGTTTTCTCGGTGCGGGCAAAACAACCCTGCTGCGCCATTTGCTGCTCCACAGCGGTCAGCGCCTGGCTGTGCTGGTAAATGAATTTGGCGAGGTGGGTATCGACGGAGACCTGCTACGCAGCTGTGGTTTTTGCCCCGAAGATGAGCTAGACACCCGCCTGGTGGAGCTGGCAAATGGCTGCCTCTGCTGCACGGTCCAAGACGACTTTTTGCCAACTATGGAGAAGCTGCTTGAGCGAGCAGACAGCCTGGATGGCATCGTGGTGGAAACCAGTGGCCTGGCCCTGCCCGAACCACTGATTGCAGCCCTGAATTGGCCGCAAATCCGCACCCGCATTCGCCTCAATGGCGTGGTGGCAGTTGTTGATGGCGAAGCCCTTGCAGCAGGCAGTGTGGTGGCAAATCCAGCCGCTCTCGAGGCCCAGCGGCTCGCTGATCCAAGCCTGGATCACGCTTCGGCTATCGATGAACTGTTTGCCGAGCAGCTTGAGGCTGCCGATCTGGTTTTGATTAGCCGGGCCGACTGCCTATCTGCGGGCGAGGTTGATCTGGTGCATAAGGCCCTTGCCCCCCAGCTGCAGCCAGGAGCTGTGCTGTTGTCGATGGGTAGGGGGATGGTCTCCCCAGAGCTGGTGCTGGGCCTTGAGCGCCGGCAGCCAACCACCACAGGCCATGAGCATCACGACCACGACCATGATCACCACGATCACGAGCATCACGATCACAGTCATGTTGCCATCGAGTCGCTTGCCCTCGAGCTGGCTGGCGATTTCTGCCGGGTTGCCCTTGAGCAACAACTGCTGCAACTGGTTAGTGATAGCGCCCTGATTCGGCTCAAGGGGCGTCTTTGGCTTTCAGGTAAAAACCGACCGCTTCAGATCCAGGCTGTTGGGCCGCGGCTGGAGTGCTGGTTTGAACCAGGGGCTGGGCAGGCTTCGGTCACCCAGCAGGCCCCAGGCCTAGAGCTGGTTTTGCTTGGCTTCCAACTGGATCGCCCTGCCATCGAAGCCTGCCTAGACCAGGCCCTGACCGGTGAGCTGGCAGCTGCTAACTAGCTGATCAATCCAAGGGGATATCCCCTTTGGGCATAGCCCGTTCCAGCAGAGCGCAGGCCCCGCAATCCAGTTGGTTTCAACCGGCAACCACCCTGTTGAATCAAGCATCTGCACCGTGCCACTGCCGTCGTTGCGGAAGTCGATTCGACGCGGGCCGAGCTCGATCGTCCACCGAATAGGCAGCTCTGCTGCCGGTGCTTGAACGAGCATGGTGCATGGCTGCCAAGGCCCATCAGCCAGACGGCACTGCAAAGGCTGGGCAAGCGCAGCTGGTACACAAAGGGCTATCAAGCCAGCCAGCAGTGCCCTGCAGGCTGGCCAGACGCCAATAGGAACTGAGTTGAAGCGCCAAACCACGGCCGAAATGCCAGCGGGCTGCTTTCAAGCTGACCAAAAGTGACGTCAGCGGGCCACCGGGCTGCCAAGATTTAACAAACCTTCTGCTCCTCTGGTGCCACTCTTCCGCGCGCGCGTTCAGGTTTCACTTCGGCCCTCGGTGCTTGATCCGGCTGGCGAGGCCACCAGGGCTGCAGCGGCCCGACTCGGCGTCGACGGCGTCCGCAGCCTGCGCATCGGCAAGGCAATAGAGCTGGAACTGGAGGCTCCGGACAAAACCACCGCCCAAGGCCAGCTGGAACTACTCAGTGACCGCTTGTTTGCCAATCCAGTAATCGAAAATTGGCAGCTAGAGCTGCTTGAAAAGGCCGGGGAGCAACAGCAATGACCATTGGCATCGTGGTTTTCCCAGGCTCAAATTGTGACCGAGATGTGCGCTGGGCCCTAGAGGGTTGCGTCGGTCTACCGACCCGCTTCCTTTGGCATGAGGAGCGCGATCTCAGCGGCCTAGACGCAGTGGTGATCCCTGGCGGCTTCAGTTATGGAGACTATTTGCGCTGCGGTGCAATTGCCAGGTTTGCCCCCGTATTGGAATCGGTGAGGCTTTTCGCAGAAGCAGGCGGTGCGGTATTGGGTATCTGCAATGGCTTTCAGGTACTCACTGAGATGGGGTTATTGCCAGGTGCTCTCACCCGCAATGCTCGGCTGCATTTTCTCTGTGAACCAACCCCGCTGAGCGTTAAACCTGGCAACTGTCGCTGGCTGAAAAGCTATAACGAGGCAGAAGCGATCGTGCTTCCGATCGCCCATGGGGAGGGGCGATACCAGTGCGAGAGCGAGCAATTGGCTGAGCTCGAAGCAAATGGTCAGGTGGTGTTGCGCTACGCATGCAATCCCAACGGCTCGGTTGGTGATGTGGCGGGCCTGACCAACGCAGGAGGCAATGTGCTGGGTCTGATGCCCCATCCGGAGCGCGCCTGCGACCCGCTCACGGGGGGGCTCGACGGCTTGAGACTGCTTGCCAGCCTGAGCAATTGAAGCCTGGCGAACTCGACTCTCAGCAAGATGTCGCAAAAAAGGGGGCCAAGGGCCCCCCGGTTTGATCGCAGAGGATCAAACAATTGCAGCCCTGCTAGCAATCAGTTAACGGCGGCGAAGAACTCCTTGCTCTTAACTGGGTCAGGATTCATGGTCTTATCCCCTGGATTCCAGTTTGCTGGGCAGACTTCGTCTGGGTTGTTGCGGATGTGCTGGAAGGCCTGCAGCAAACGCAGGGTCTCGTCCACACTACGACCGACGGGCAGATTGTTGATTGTGCTCTGCATGATCACGCCATCAGGATCAATGATGAACAGACCACGTAGGGCCACACCTGCGTCCTCATCGAGTACTTCGTAGGAGCGGGCGATGTCCTTTTTGAGGTCAGCAATGAGGGGATAGTCAATATCGCCAATACCTCCGTTTTTGCGATCCGTCTGAACCCAGGCGAGGTGGCTGAACTGGCTGTCAACGGAAACACCCAGCACTTCGCAGTTGCGGCTGGAGAAGTCGTTATAGCGTTCGGAGAAAGCGATGATCTCCGTAGGGCAGACGAAGGTGAAATCGAGGGGGTAGAAGAACAGCACCACGTACTTGCCGCGGTACTGGGAGAGACTGATCTCCTTGAATTCCTGATCCACCACTGCGGTGGCTGTGAAATCTGGAGCCTGCAGGCCAACTAGCCGGGACATGCTGGTTAAGTAAGTGAGGGCTGGGCGCACTGGGGACTACAGTCCAAAGTCGGATCGACTACCAGTTGCTATTCACAATTTATCACATGATCCAGGCTGCCGGGGCCATAGGCTGATTCAAGTGATGTCTATGGGAGTGATGGCGATGGCTTGGGAGCCGAGTGTGCTGCGGAAATACAACACGACTGGGCATTTCCGTCTGCTTAGCCAGCTGCGCTCTGAACTGAAGGGCAATCCATTGGTCCGGCCCAAGGACGGCCAGAGCATTGGAGAGGTCAACCGCAGCAAGTCTTTGATTCGGGCAATTGAGGGGCGCTCCCAGGGCTATGGCCGTGCACGACGGGGTGGTGTTGCCACAACTGCTGGCACCTCCTCCGCCTCGCCTGAAGTTCAACAGCTAAAGCCTGATCCAGATCCCTTTGAGCTGATGGGCGGCATTGCAAGCGATCAGGACGATGTGGCCTCATTTCGAGCAAGGCTCAACACAGTCGAGTTGCGCTAGTTAGGAGACAGATAAATAATAAAAAAGGGCCAGAATCAAGGCCCAGTCAGAGAAAATGGCTCGGGGGAGACTTGAACTCCCGACCTTGGGGTTATGAATCCCACGCTCTAACCAGCTGAGCTACCGAGCCGTTGATTGAGTTTATCAGGCCCTAGGTGGCAGGAAATAAAGAGGGTTGGCAGCCCCGGCGCTCGGGGGATGGACCTCGAAGTGCAGGTGGGGGCCGGTGCTTCGGCCCGTGCTGCCCATATGGGAAATCAAAGATCCCTGTTCAACATCCTGCCCTACTCGGACCATTAGGCGGCTGTTGTGGCCGTAAAGGGAACGGCTGCCATCGGCATGGGCCAGGGTTACCAAGTAGCCGTAGCCGCCGTCGTGCCAGCCAGAGAAGACCACCCGACCAGCCTTGGCCGCCACGATCGGTGTCCCCACGTTGTTGGCCACGTCGATGCCCTTGTGCATGCGACCCCAGCGCCAGCCGTATCCGGAAGTAAAAACTCCCTTGGTCGGCCAAATCCAGCCCTGGGCTGAGCTTGGACCAGCAAAGGGCTGGTTGAGCTCATCAAAACCAGGCAGTTCGGGCCAGCTGATGCCGCCGCTAGTGGTTGGCTTGAGCCCCAGCACCATGCGGGTGCGGCCGGATGAAGCCTGCGCAAGCCGTACCTGGGAACCGACGACAAGGCGTGCGGTTTCGAGACCAGGATTGAGACGCAGCAGTTCCTGCAGGGTCAATCCATAGCGCTGAGCAATCTTTACGACCGTGTCGCCAAAGCGCACAACAGCACGCTCCTCCACAGGCGGTAGGGACTGGAGAGGAGGTGTGCGACGCAACTCGCTGGTATCGATCGCTGCCAGCTGCTTTATTTGCTTCGATTGCTGGCTGGGAACAACAAGCCAGTCACCTTGACGGAAATGGTGGTCTTCGTTGACGTCGTTGAGCTTGGCCAATCGCTCTTCAGCGAGCTTGAGGCTGCTGGATAGCTCTTCAACGCTGATGGGCTGGCGCACCTTGACCCAGATCTTGTCGATGCTGGGGGCAGGTAGGGCAGCGATCAAAGAATCAACAGAAGCCTTCTCGATATCGGCGGGGTCAAGAGCTGCGACCACTGCCGGCAGGGCAATGGCGCAGGGGATCAGGAATCGCAGAGTCGTTTGCAAAGGCTTCATGCAGTTCATTCAGTCGGACAAAGCTTGTGGAGAAGCCGATATCCCCAAGCCGGCCAGACAGTAGCGGACGGAACTCACCGCCACAAGTGCTGGTTGCGACCAAAGGCGCTGATGGGGTGACCAGAACCCTGTCACCTCAGGGGATCACGCCAATGTCAGCGAATTCTGTTGTCGAAGCGCCTCAAACAACACCACCCCAACCGACACGGAGAGGTTGAGGCTACGCACTCCGGCCTGCTGGGGCCGCTTGGCACCTGACATTGGGATCGTGAGAGCCGCATCGGCCGAGGCCAGCACATCCGTTGGTAGGCCTTCGGTTTCGCGGCCAAACAGCAGCCAGTCATCGGGTTCAAATTGCCAACTGGTGTAGGGCTGGCTTGCATGGCTACTAAGGGCGATCAGGCGACCGCCGCTGCGGACACGGTGATCAGCAAACGCTGACCAGTCGGCATGGCGCTGCAAGGACACCAGGGGCCAATAGTCGAGGCCAGCCCGCTTGAGCTGGCGATCATCGATTTGGAAGCCCAGGGGCTCCACTAGGTGCAACTCCGTGCCGGTGGCCGCGCAGGTGCGGGCAATGCTGCCTGTGTTGGGTGGAATCTGGGGCTGAAATAAAACGATCTGGGGCACGATCAAACAGCAGGTACGGCAAAACCCAAGTTGCTCAGATTGAGCGCGCGGCCCGCAACAACAAGCCAGGTAGCAGCGCAGAGGGGGGCAAGCTGCTGCTCCAAGGAGCCAAGGCGATCTCGAAACAAACCGCCTATCGCAGTGGCAGGCACAACCCCCCACCCGGTTTGCTCACTCACGAGCAGCACGGGCACCTTGCAGCGGCTCAAGCTTTGTACAAGAGCTGTACAGCGCTGTTGCCAAGCAGAACTATCGAGCTCGAGGCCAGCAGCGACCCAGGTGCCGAGGGAATCGACAAGAGCAAAGCCAGGGGGGCTGAGGCAGTCGAGGGCGCCGGCTAAGGCGCTATCAACCTCCAAGACGCTCCAGTGCTGTGGACGTCTAGCGGCGTGGGCCTCAACCCTCGCCAACCAGGCAGCATCTTCGGCGCTTGGCTGAGGCCCGGTTGCCAAGTAGGTAACCGGCAGGCCCGACTGCATGGCGAGGTGCTCGGCCCAGCGGCTCTTGCCACTACGGGCAGGACCGAGCACAAGAGTGCATGGCTGGTAGGAATCAACCACCACCATTCATGTTGTGGAGCGTGGCCACAGAAGAAGGTGAAACACGGTTGAGATAGCGGAAAATCCAGTATTTGAACACGGTCGCTAAAACCACCGGGAAGGTAGCAATAAATAGCATTATGAAATTCTCCTGGGCAGGCAGGCCGAGGTGGTTAGCAACGCCATCCAGCAGCACTGTCCAGCCCTCCGGGCTGTGAAAGCCCACAAAAATATCGGTAAATAAGATGATTCCGAAGGCCTTGGCGCTGTCGCTCAATCCATACACAAGCTCATCTAGGAAACCGCGCAACACCTGAAGATCACGACGACCAAAGAAGCAAACGCAAACAAAACCGACCAGGCCACCGAGATCGGCAAGCACGTTCTTAATGGCGTGGGTGCTTTCCAGATCAGCTTCATCCTTGAGCGACTGAGCCTTGCTCGCCAGCTGCGTCTGCAGCTCATCACGGCTTGGCAGGGGATTGCCGTTCAAGAGGGCGTCAAATTCAATTTCCGCCTGGAAAAGCCGTAATTTCTCTACGGCCTTCTCCTCAAGCTTTGGTTTCGGATAGGTAAGAAAAGCGTTGTCTGGAGCGAAGCGATCAACCAAAGGTGAAAACACATAGGTGCGGCTGATCTGCTGCACCAGCACCGGCACCAAAATCAGCAGTAGCAGGATGCGCAGTGACACCAAAGTGGAGTCTCTGCGCCGCCGAAAACCAGCCACCACATTCGCTTCCGCCTCGGGGTCGAGCTGGCGACGCACCTGATCAACAACACCAATCAAGCTGCGGGGCAGCACCTCCGGGGAGCGACTGATAGCAGGCAGCGGATCCCTACTGGCCGCGTAGCGGGCAACTACAGACTCAATTAGTTGAAACTGGCGAATTTCCTGACCGGCCAGCTCGCCTCGGTGGGTCTGCAAGGTTTGTACAGACTGGCGGCAGACCTCTAGCGCAGCTCGAAAACGACGCAGTAACTGCGCCTGTGCCGACCTGGAAATACGCAGGTCCAATTCAGGACGTACGGGCCGGTCGTTGTAGTGCTCTAGCTCAATGCTCTGGATGAGCAGGGCGGATTCATAACCGCGCTCAAGATCGTTGCTGAGGTCTAGGGCTTGGGCGCGCCCAAATGCCCCCATCCAGTTGGTTAGTGCCATCGGATCAGCGCGAGAAGACCCACCAAGTGAGCATGGGCACAATTGTGCCAACCGTTAAAAGCACCACAATCCAAGTAAAGGCATTACTTGACTTCGTTTCCTCCTTCGTGGGGATGTTGGTGGGCTGGCTGACAACCTCAGCGGTGATTGGTTCACCGGGATCCTCACCTCCCTGCAGCACGGTGAGCAGGCGAGTCATGGCATCGAGGCTGCCCTGGCGATAGCGACCGCCATCGCGGATCGGCTGGGCCATCGTGGTTCGGGCCGTGCTGCGTAGCAGGCTGGCATCAAGCTGGGTAACCAGGCCTGGAGAGGAAACAACCGCCGCACTGTTCGTCTGGCTGTCGATTAAAAAGAGCACCTGGTTGGGCTCGCCCCCAGACTCAGACCAACGCTCCAGCACTGAATTTCCGAGCTGGGAAAGGCTAAGCCCATAGTCAAGGCGGTTAACGGTGATCAAGTGGGCATCCACCCGCTCTGCTGAAAAACTTTCGAGGGTTTTACTGAGCTCGCCGATGGCTGCTCGGCTCAGCACATCTGCGGTGTCAAGAATGCGTTCCTGGGGAGCGGAGGCCGGTAGACCACTTGCGGCAATTGCCAGGGCCGGGGCAGGCATCCAAAAGGCTGCAAAGCCCATAAACAGGGCTGCCACAACTCCCAACAAGGGAATCCGACGGGTCACACGCAGGGAAGGTGGCAACGGTTCAGGGCCAACATGGTTCTAGTTTGCCGCCTGCGGGCCCAGCTGTCGCCTCCTGCTTGACCCCTATGGCCCCCTCCACACCCGCAAGGGTCTGTTTTCTCTCTGGGGTGGCCTCCCTGGCCCTGGTTGTACTGAATCAAACAACCGCGACCAACATCGATCCCGCCCTCGAGCGAGCCGCCGTATTGGCCAGCTTCCTGGCGGTGGCTCTGATGTTGGTAGGTGTGCTCTGGACCCGGGCCTTGCCCGAAGCGGCTGCCCGAGTTGCCCTCGAAGGCGTGCAGGGAGTGGAGCTCGCAGATGGGCTACCTGAAGCGTTATTAGAAGAATTGGGGTGGGGTAGCCAGATGTTGCTCACCGCCACCCCGGCGGCAGCGGTGGTGGTGCTGTGGCAAAACAAGTGTTTACTGCGCCGCGGCCTACTAGCGCAGGTGCCCTTTGAACCAGGAGCTATCTGCCAGCGAGCCCAAGAGAAAGGGGCCGCCATCTCACTTGTAGACCTGAACCTCTATCCAGGCCGTGCTGAATTTGAGAGCCTGCTGCCAGGGGTGCCAGCCGTAGTGGTTCAGCCGATTGACTCAAGGGGCTTGGTAGTGCTTGCAGGCTGGTCGCCGCGCTGCTTTAGCCGCAGCGATTTGATCTGGCTCGAGGGTTGGGCCCAGCGACTTAAAGAGCGAATGGAGCCGGCTTGCGGGAATCAGGACCTGATCGAGCCCGGGGAGGCAAGGTCACCCGAGATTCCACCCGCGCCCCCGGACTGCTAAACACGGCCATCCCCTGCTTAGTAAGCACGCCCTGAAGCCGCTGAGAGCGGGTGACCTGGGCAAGAGCCTTGCGGCGCAGCTCGACAGCACCAAGGGCTTCAATCTTATTAGTCTGCCAATTCCAGCTGCAGCTATTGGCGACGAGGGAATCGGCTGGTTGGTTTAGGCGGCAATTGAGGGGAACCATCAAGGTGTGACTAGGACCAATCGCTTCAAAGCCCGTGCCGCTAAGCCGGGACTGATCCAGCACAGCGGTGAATGGATGGGCACTGCTAATGCGTTCCCGCGCCAGGTCGAGGCGGGTATGGCTGGCATCAAGACGGCCCTTGCGGCCAGGATCCCGCACCTGCACCGGTGCCTGTAGGTCGATCAGCTGAAGCAGGGAATTACCGGTAAGGGATGGCGCCGAAAGTGTTTGAAGACCACTAGCTGCTATGCGCCGTTCTCCCCGAACTGGCCCTCGACCGATCAGTTGGCCAGTGGTTGGGAACCAATCTGCAGAACTCAGCGCCAGCTTCAAGCCGACCGCCCCTGAACGTTCCAACAGGGGCTCCCCCCTCAACTCCAACTTGTCCTGCTTGATCCAGAAGCGGGCCCGGCGAGCGGACACGAGCAACTCCCCCTGGGAGGCGCGGGGACTGCGGTCCAATTCCATGCGCTCCTGCTTGGGATACCAACGCACACGAGTAGAGGTCACAACAAGTGGCTTGGGCCCAAGGCGCTGCAGCCGGATTGGGCCCTCCAACTGCACCACTTCGCCATCGTTAATGACGGTGCCACTGCTGGCCGTTATTCGATACAGGGGTTTTCCCTTGGCATAGATGGTGCCGCGCAGGTCGCGGGCTTGGGCAACACGACGACTGAGGTCGTAGCGGACCTCCGGGCTGGTCAATTCCCACAGGGGCCGTCCGCTGGAATCCTTCTGGCGCAGGTTGAGGGAGCGGAAGACAAAAGGCTGGGCCGGCTCCTCCTTAGACACCTGGGTGCCGCATCCAACCAGCAGCACGGGCAGGCTTACTAGGGCACCCAGGCTCAGGGCCAGCAGGGGGCACCACTGCAGCCGGGC
Organism: Cyanobium sp. BA5m-10; assembly: GCF_024346255.1. NCBI lineage: Bacteria > Bacillati > Cyanobacteriota > Cyanophyceae > Synechococcales > Prochlorococcaceae > Cyanobium > Cyanobium sp. BA5m-10. The sequence goes on from NZ_JAGQCP010000003.1 coordinate 89,865, forward strand.
AGTCGTGGTCACAGAGGTGACTCGAGCTCAAGTCGCAACATCACCGGCTGCGGCTCAATCAGGGCGAGTCCGGGCTCCAGCAGACCCCATCGCTGGGCGAGCAGCCAAGGAGAAGCTTGGCTGCCAGGGGCGCAGGCAGGAGCCAGCTGACCGCTAGCAAATGGTTCCTGACCAAGCTGGAGCAGCATCCGATCAGAAAGCTCAGGCAGGAGCGGGGCCAGCAGCACTGCCACCCAGCGGGTGGCCTCAAGCACAGCATAAAGATTCGCTGCCACCAAACCCTCCTGACCCTCCAACTTCATTTGCTTCCAAGGGGCCTGGTCGTTGAGGTAGCCATTTGCAGCGATTGCTAGTTGCAGCGCCGCTTCAGCGGCACGACGGAAGTCCAGGTCGTTTAGGGCCGTATTGACAATGTTGCCGGCCGCGAGGGAAGCAACAGCCAGGGGGTGATCGGCCTGGGCAGCGGCTCCGGCTGGAGGCACGGCATCTGCAAACCAGCGCCGTGCCATCGAAGATGTGCGATTCAGCAGGTTGCCGATCGTATTTGCCAAATCGTTGTTGACCAGATCAGTGAAGCGCTGCTGCTGGAAATCACCGTCCTCGCCGAAGGGAATGTCGCGCAGCAAGTACCAGCGCACCGCATCGCGGCCACAACGCTCCAGCAGCACATCAGGATCGAGCACATTGCCAAGGGACTTGCCCATCTTCTGGCCTTCGCGGGTCAAGAAGCCGTGGCCAAATACGCGCTCTGGCAGGGGCAACCCTGCGGACAGCAACATCGCCGGCCAATAAACCGCATGGAAGCGCAGGATGTCCTTGCCAATCACATGTAGCTGGGCGGGCCAGCCACGCTCCAGCACCTGCTCCAGCACAACTGGCTCCTCCGGGTCGAGCAGGGCCGTGAGATAACCGAGCAGGGCGTCAAACCACACATAAAAGGTATGGCCTTCATGGCCGGGGACCGGAATGCCCCATGGCAGGTCGATCCGGGAGATTGAAAAATCGCGCAGTCCCTGGGCCACAAAGTTTTCCACCTCCTTCTGCCTGCTGGCGGGGGCAATGAAGCCCGGCTGGCGGATCAAGGCCTCGATCTGCGCCTGATAGCGGGAAAGGCGGAAAAACAAATTGACCTCATCGCGCCACTCCAGGGGCTTGCGATGGATGGGGCATTCGGGATCCTCACTGCCCGGTGCGTCATCTTTGAATTCCTCACAAGCAACGCAATACCAGCCCTGCTGACGCCCCTCCACTACGTCGCCGTTGGCCTCCACGCGGGCAAAAAATTGGGCCACCAATTGGCGGTGGCGTGGGTCGGTGGTGCGGATGAAGCGGTCGTTGCTGATTTGCCAACGGTTCCAAAGATCGCGATATCCCTCGCTGATTAGATCGCAATGGGCCTGCGGACTGAGTCCAGCCGCTTCGGCCGTGCGCTGGATCTTCTGGCCGTGTTCATCGCAGCCGGTGATGAACATCACCGACTCCCCCCTCAGCCGCTGGTGGCGTGCCACCGCATCGCAGGCAAGCGTTGTGTAGGCACTGCCGAGATGGGCGCGATCGTTGACGTAATAGAGGGGGGTGGTGAGCGTGTAAGTCATCCTTTTGATCCTACGGAGCGGCGACGGACATAAAGGCTGACCACGAGCACGCCTGCTCAGATCATCTCCTGCGAGTCTTGGGTCAGCCGTGTCCGCCAGCCATGACCCTGCCATCAGAAGCAGTGGATGTATTGGTGTGGGGGGGCGGCACCGGTGGCGTGGCCGCAGCAATCCAGGCGGCCCGCGGCGGTGCCAGCACGCTCTTGCTCACCCCTGGCAACTGGCTTGGGGGCATGGTGAGCGCCGCCGGCGTTTGCTGCCCCGATGGCAATGAGCTCACCCCTTGGCAGACAGGTCTCTGGGGAGCCTTTCTGCGCGCCCTTGAGCAGGCCGAGCCCGAGGGACTGGATCAAAACTGGGTGAGTTGCTTTGGTTACCGGCCCGCCACCGCAGAAGCGATCCTGCAGGGCTGGGTAAGCGAGCTGGCCAATCTCCAGTGGTGGCCAAGCTGCAGGCTGCTGGCGGTGCGACGTCAGGGGGCCCGCATCACAGCAGTACAGCTGGAGCACAAGGGTGAAACCCAATGGCTGGACTGCAAAGTTGTCATCGATGGCAGCGACCGCGGCGACCTGCTGCCCCTAGCGGAGGCTCCATTTCGACTCGGCTGGGAAGCCCAGGAGCAATGGGGCGAACCCAGTGCCCCCAGCCTGCAACGGTTGCAAACGGAAGTTTTTTTTAAGCAACAACCTGTGCAATCGCCCACCTGGGTGGTGATGGGCCAGCTCCAGAGCGAAGTGTTGACGCCAGCTGCAGCCCCACAGCCCTTGGCTGCGCCATTTGAACGAGCAAGCGAGGCCTTCGGTTTAGAGCGCACGATCAACTATGGGCGCCTGCCTGGGGGCCTGGTGATGCTCAACTGGCCGCTGCACGGCAATGACTGGCACCAGGGGCTGGAACGCGCCTTCAGCGCTGATCCGGCTGAGCAAGCTGGGTTAGCTGCCGAAATGCAGTCCTACAGCCTGCAGTTTGCAAGAGCCCTTGAGCAGGCAAGTGGGGGCTGGCTTCAACTGGGCCATGCCTTTCCTGCTGAAGCCGGCAGTCCTGCCCCCTGGCTAGCTGCCATGCCCTACTGGCGGGAGGGGCGAAGAATGCTGGGCCGCTCGCTGGTGCTGGAACAGCACCTGCTCCCCCTAGGCAGCGCTGAATCCCAGGGGCCACTGCCGCTCAATGCCAGCGGCGAACTGGAGTCGATAGCGGTGGGCAACTACGCCAACGACCACCACTACCCAGGGAATGACTGGCCACTGGCACCTAAAAGCATTCGCTGGGGAGGGCGCTGGAGCGGCACTCCCTTTTGCATTCCCTACGGCGCGCTGCTGAGCGCTGAGATCGACAACCTGCTGGCAGCTGACAAGGCCTTCAGCAGCAGCCACATGGCCAATGGGGCCACCCGTTTGCAGCCCCTAATTCTGAACATCGGCCAGGCGGCCGGGGCGGCAGCGGCCCTGGCGGTACAGCGGGGCATCCCCCCAGCTGAGCTTGCGCCCCTGGACGTTCAGCAGTGCCTGCTCCACGATCACCGTGCTCCAGCGGCGGTAGTGCCGCTCTGGGATACCCCCTGGCATGCCAGCGACTGGTTAGCCCGACAGCTGCAGCTGCTGGCCAATCCCGACCTCCTGCAGGCCAATGGCCAAATTGAGCGCCCATTCCAAAGACCCCTAAGTCCGAGCCAGGGCCGTCCAGAACCCAGGGAGTCTCTGTGGAATGGAAGGGTGCTGCCGGACGGCCAGGGCGGCTACACCTTTGTATGCGACACCGATTTCAGCAGTGATAACGCCAAACGGGAGTGGCCTCTCATCACCTTGGAGCCAGGCCTGAACCGCTGGCTGCAGAACCTTGATAAGCCGACCCAGGCCAAGTTAATTGGCTGTGTCAATCCTTGGGGGCCGTGGTTGCGTGCCTCGCGACTGGCCGCGGATTAGCCCGTGGCCTGCAGTCGCAATTGGTCGCGCAGGGGGTCTACCGCCTGAACTCGCAGTTGCAGCAGATCGCCTGGGTCCGAGCCGGCTGGGCACTCGGCCGCCAGATCCATGGCCAGGGCCTCAATGTGCACCAGCCCCAACCTGTCCTGGGGCCGCAGCCAGCGCAGGAAACAGGCCTGCCAATGCTGACTCCCATGCGCCGCAAACCACACCTGCTGCCAGTGACGCTGGTCTTCCCTGCTGATCTGCATCCCCTGCTTGAGCGGACCGTCTAAGTCGGAGAGCAGGGCGGCTAGATCGGTGGCAACCATGGGCTGGCTTCCCTGTTGAAGTGCCAGCAGTTGCCGTTGCGCCACTAGATCGGCGTAGCGGCGAATCGGCGAGGTGACTTGGACATAGGCCGGCAAGCCCAGGCTGAAATGGGGGCTTGGCTCCGTGCCGGTATGACCGCGGCTTAGGCACCGCTTAATGGCGCAATGGCGCACCGGGCCAGCCGGCAGGGCTGCCAGCTCGGCCTCCGGCGGCAAAGTTGCTGTTAGTTGGCTGCGATAGGGCAGAGCTAAAGCTTGTTCTTGGCCAAGACCAGCTACCACCGCGCCCGCCAGAATCATCGCTTCGGCCACCATCAATCGGGCGGGGCTGGGTTCGGTGATCTCAAGCTGGGGAGCGTCTCCCTGGGCCGCGTCTCCCTGGGCCCGAATCCGACCCTCCGGCTGATCCAGCAGCAGGGCACCCTGGCGCACACGCCACTGGCGGCGGCGCAGCAGCAGGCCGTGCAGGTCGGCAAGCTCGCGCTCCTGAGGCGGGGCTAGATCGATCAGGTCGTCGGCATCGCCATAGCTGAGCCGGTAGGTGGGCTTAACCCAGCTGCGCTGCAATCCCGAAGCCTTAACAGCCCCATCGCCGTCGAGTTCAACCCAGATGCTCCAGGCGGCACTGCGATGCCCGGCCCGCAGGCTCATCGGTCCGGTGGCAAGCGCCTCCGGGAACATCGGCAAAATTCCAGATGCCAGATAAAGACTGCTGCCCCGCCGTCGTGCTTCTAAGTCGAGGGGCGAATCCAGCGCAATCAAGCGAGCTGGGTCCGCCACGTGGATCCAAATCTTCACCTGGCCAGCGGGGGTTGTTTCCAATGCCAACCCGTCGTCAATGTCGCAGGTATCAGCGTCATCAATGGTGACGCTGCGCTGGCCGCTGAGGTCCAGGCGCTCGGCATCACCCGGTAGTTCAGTTTCAGCGCTAGCTAGTAAGCGTTCGGCATCAGCCAGTAGATCAGCAGAAAAGCCTTGCTCCCAGACCGTGGCTCGCAGGGACGGCAAATTGTGGGCTTGCCACTGGCCCAGATCAACCAGCAGGTGGCGAATTGAACCCGTATCCGCCGTAACTTTGGCGGCCTGCAAAGCCTGGCGCAGGGGAAGGGGTAGGGGAGTTGTGCACTCACCGCCAGCCCAATCAATCAATAGCTCAAGCTGCTGGCGCTGCTCTGCGCTGAGCAGTTGCAGATCAAGCGGCTGACGATCGCGCAGCTGCTGCTGCCAGCGCATTTCAGCTTGCTCCTGGAGCACCCGCAGTCGGCGTTCTCGCCGCAGCCGGCGAAGATCCGTCAGGGGCCTGGCCTCAACGAGGTTTTGACGCAGACGGAACAGGGTCTGGGGACCAAGACACCAGCGCCAGCAAGATGCAATAGCTAAGCCATCCCGTCGCGAAGAAACCAGATCAACCCAGTCGCTCAGCTGCAATCCCTGAGGTTCAGCCTGCATCAGGATCCAAGCTGCCGCGAAATCGCTTCGAGAAGGCAGCACTGCCGTCAACGCGTCGTCACTAATCGACCACGGAGCTTGGCCAAGGCGCTGGGGTGGGTTGCACTCGCCGGAAAACGCAGTGAGAAGCAACAGTTGCCGCAGCGGCTGGATCTGCTGCCTAGCGCTGGTACCAATTGCTAAAGAGGCCTTGTTTGAGGCCACAGCCAAAACAACAGCAAGCTGGGGACCGCGCTCATCGCCCAGTCCCACCAGATCGCCAGGATGGAAGGTTGAAGCCGCCAGGGGAGAGGCCTCAGCCTTCGGGATTCACAAAAGGCAGCAAGGCCACAATTCGGGCACGCTTAACAGAGTTGGTCAGGTCACGCTGCTGTTTGGCTGTCAGGCCAGTGAGCCGGCGGGGCAGGATCTTGCCGCGCTCGGTGATGAACTTCTTGAGCAGATCGACGTCTTTGTAGTCAATCGGATCGCCAGGCTTGATTGGCGACAGGCGCTTTTTGAAAAAAGAGCTAGACATGGATTACGAAGGCGAGTAGTGAATGAAGCTGGATCTGACTAGTACCTGACGGGGCTGGGGCAAATCGAGTTGAAACTGATCATTGAGCTCCAAAGCTGGGGCCCAAGCCTGAATCACTTGATTTCCTTGTGAACCGTCGAGGAGTTGCAGTGGGTACAGAACTTCTTCAGCTCAAGCCGTTCGGTGGTGTTACGGCGATTCTTCTCAGTGGTGTAACGGGACACACCTGGAGAACGCTTTGCGGGGTTGGACCGGCATTCGGTGCACTCGAGAGTGATCACGATCCGGACGCCCTTGTTTTTAGCCATGAAGGACGTTGCGCCGCTGGAGCGATGCGAAAGGACAAGTTGACACCTTACCTGGCGGTAGTCCCACCCCCCAGTTGATCCCTAAGATCAAGGTTCAACACACCACGGGCTATGCGGGTCTCGCTCCAATGGCTGCAGGAGCTGGTGACCGGCCCCGAACAAGCCCTCGCTCCAGGGCCGCTAGCCGAGCGTCTGTCTTTGGCTGGTTTTGAGGTAGATGCCATAGAGGACCTAGCCGCCCAGGCCGACGGTGTCGTGGTGGGCTTCGTGCGTGAACGCCAGGCCCATCCCAACGCAGACAAGCTGAGCGTCTGTTTAGTTGATATCGGCGCCGCCGAAACCCTGCAGATCGTCTGCGGGGCAGCGAATGTACGGGCGGGTATCCATGTGCCCGTTGCCCTGGTGGGCGCCACTCTGCCGGCGGTCAACCTGACGATCAAGCCCGCCGAACTGCGCGGTGTGGCCAGCAGCGGCATGATCTGCTCCCTTGCCGAGCTTGGCCAGACGGCAGAGGGGGAAGGAATCGCCATTCTTGATGAGCTGCTGGAGCAGGTGCCCCCCCTGGGCGCAGCAGTGGGACCAAGCCTGGGGCTGGATGACCAGGTTTTGGAGTTGGCGATCACCGCCAACCGACCTGATGGCCTCTCAATGCAAGGCATAGCCAGGGAGGTGGCGGCCCTGGTGGGCGGCCAGACCCAGATAAAGGCCCCTGAAATTGCCGCAACAAGCCAGCCGCTGCCTCTTTCCGCCAGCGACCGGGTCGCAGTTGAGGCTGGGGGGCTATTCAGCATCACGGCCCTCGACGGGCTGAAGGTCGCCCCATCGCCCCTCTGGTTGCAGCAGCGCCTGCAAAAGGCCGGCATTCGCCCGATCAACAACATTGTTGACATCACCAACTTGGTGATGCTGGAGACGGGACAACCCCTGCACGCCTTCGACAGCAAGCGCCTCGCCGTAATCGACGGAGACAGCGAACCCCAGCTAGCCAGCCTGGGGCTACGCCAGGCCCTTGATGGTGAGGAATTCACCAGCCTGGACGCCACCGAGCACAAACTCAGCCCCGAAGCCCTGGTGGTTACTTACAGCAACCGCCCCATCGCCCTGGCTGGCGTGATGGGTGGTGCGGATGAAGCCGTTAATGAAGCCACCACCTCAATCTGGCTTGAGGCTGCTGTGTTTGCTCCCCAGGCGGTGCGCCGCTCCGCCCGCAGCGTTGGCTTACGCACTGAAGCAAGCAGCCGTTTTGAGAAGGGGTTGCCAAGGGAGGCCACCCTCGCTGCTGCAGATCGGTCCGTGGCCCTGCTTAAGCAACATTGCGCTGCCAAGGTTTCGGGCCGCTGGCTGCATCAACGAGCCGAGCATCCAATCGAGCCGTTGCAGCTGAGGCGTGACGCCCTGCACAATCTGCTTGGACCTGTTCAAGACGGCGAAGACTATTCAGATCTCAGTGACGACAGGATCGTCCAGACCTTGACGGCCCTTGGTTGCCAGCTGGCAGAACAGATAGATGGTGAGGGTTGGCTGGTCACCGTGCCCCCCTCACGGTTGATGGATCTGCAACGGGAGGTTGACCTAATCGAGGAGGTGGCCCGCCTGGTTGGTTACGACCACTTCGCCTGCCACTTACCCGACCCACTGGAGCCTGGGGGACTTAATCCAGCCCAGCAGGTGGAGCGCCGCCTGCGCCGCCAACTGTGCGCTGCCGGGCTGCAGGAGGCCTGCAGCTTTTCCCTGGTGGCGGCAGCAGCTGGGCGCATACCCCTGGCTAATCCCCTGCTAGCTGATTACGGCTACCTGCGCGACAACCTGCATGGCGAATTGCTCGCCGCTGCACGCCGCAACTTGCAAAGTGGGCAGCCAGGTTTCTGGGCTTTTGAGATCGGCCAGGTGTTCAGCAGCGATGCCGCCAGGTCTGCTCGCCAGCTGCTGGCTGGGGTTATCTGTGGCGAACGGCGAGGTGAGCGCTGGAGCAGCAGTGGTAAACCCCAGCCTCCCAGCTATCACCAGGCCCGCGGCCTGCTGCAGCAAGCCTTGGCAGCGCTGGCGATCCCAATCGAAGATCGCCCATTCACCCAGCACCCATTGCTACACCCGGGTCGAGCCGCCCAGCTTGTAGTGGAAGGGCGGCCACAAGGCTGGGTTGGCCAGCTGCACCCTGAGCAGGCCGAAAAGCTAGACCTGCCGCAAACAAGCATCATCTTCGAGCTCGAACTCGATGCCTTGCTGATCGCCGCCACCCGCCGCAACCGCTGGCAGCCAGCCTTTGCCCCCTATCCCACCGTCCCCGCTTCGGAGCGAGATCTGGCCGTAGTGGTGGCAGCCAGCACGAATTCAGCTGAGCTGCTCCAGGTGATTCGCAAAGCCGGCAAGCCGCTGCTGGAGCATGCGGAATTAGTAGACCGCTACGAGGGCGGTCAACTTGCTGCAGGCCAGTGCAGTCAAGCCTTCCGGCTGCGCTACCGCGATGCCAGCCGCACCCTCACCGATGAAGAGGTGGAAGCAGCCCACTCCTCGATCCGGGCAGCCCTGGAAAAGCAGCTGGGCGCCCTGTTGCGCAGCTGATATCCAGGTGGCGGCAGATCTACCCCTACTCCTGCTCCGCTGCCTCGGGCTGCGGGGTTGGGACGCCAGCACCAATACGGCTCAGAACGGTCAATGTTTCTACGTGGCTTGTTTGGGGGAAAAAGTCGATCGGCTGAACGCTCTCCAATCGATAAATGCCGCCGCTAACCAGCTGGGCCAGGTCCCGGGCCAGGGTGGCGGGGTCGCAACTGAGGTAGAGCAGGTGGGCCGGGGGGCGTTCGATGATCGCCTGCAGGGTGGCGGGCTCCAGTCCCTTGCGGGGAGGATCGAGAAACACCGCATCGCAGTGAACGAGGTGCTCAGCCAGGCACTCGGCCACGACCCCGGTCTCAAAGGTGGCTGATTCACTTAGGCCGTTTTCGCGGGCATTGGCCTTGGCCTGGTGCACGGCCTCGGGGCTTAGTTCAATGCCGTGAACGTGCCAGCCAGCCGCAGCCACCGGCAGGCTGTAGGTGCCAATGCCGCAGTAGGCATCAACCATCACCCCAGGCGCAGAGCCCGCAAGGGCTGCAAGCACCAGGGGCACTATTCGCTCAGCCTGTCGGGTATGGACCTGGAAAAAGGTGTCTGCTGCAATGCGCAGCTCGAGATCGCAGAAACGCTCCTGCACCCAGCTACGTCCCACGACCACGCGTGTCTCGGGTCCCATCAGGGTGTTGGTGGCTAGGGGTTGCAGGTTTAGGCACACCCCCACTAGTTCGGGCCAGCGGTGCATCCATTGGGCGGCCAGGATCTCGATGCCCTCCAGGTCTGGGGTGCTGCTTACCAGGGTGATCAGCAACTCACCTGTGTAGCTGCCGATTCGCAGGGCCAGATGGCGCAGGCCGCCCCCCTCGCGGAAGTCCCGATCAACGGGCCAGTCACTGGTCTCAAGATCCGACTTAAGCGGTGCGATCAAAGCGTCCAGGCGCGGATCAAGCACCGGGCAGCGATTCATATTGACAATTTTGTGGGTGCCAGGGCGATAAAAGCCAGCCCGCAACCGCCCGTCCTCGCAGCGCTCAAGCGGGATGATCGCCCTGTTGCGATAGCCGAGCCCTTCTGGCGCTGCCATTAAGGGCGCAACATCCGTATCAAGGTGGGCAATACGCCGCAGAGCATCAACAACTTTTTGGTGCTTCCAGTGCTGCTGCGCCGAGTCGTCGAGGTGCTGCAAGCTGCAACCACCACAGTCTTCAGCAAGGATGCAAGGAGGTCTTCGACGCTCCGCTGCCGGCTCAAGCACCTGTTGCAGCTCAGCTAGCCAGTGGCGACGGGCCTTATGGGTGAGGCGTACCTTCGCCTGCTCGCCAGGCAAGGCACCAGCTACAAACAAGACCCGATCTGCGAGACGGGCCACGCCCTGCCCGTCATGGGATAGGCCGGTGATGGTCACCGTCACGGTCATGCCGGTGGAGAGATCGAGGCCATCACTCTTGCCACCACCAGCGCCGTTGCCAAAGCTTTTAGTGCCCACGCCCGCCTACCAATCCTTCACCCTACGCCGTGCAAAGGGGCGTTACACCTTGCGGCGGGGCACGGTGATCTTGCTGAGGAGTCGATACAGTGATGGACGCGTGTGGTCGCTGCGATGAGCGTCGTTCGGGATCTGATCCTTCAGGCTGATGATCAGCTGCGGTATCCCAGTGGCGGCGAGTTGCGCTCCATGGTGGAGTACCTCAGCCGGGGAGCCGAAAGGCTGGTGGTTGTGCGGCTTCTTACCGACAACGAGAAAAAAATTGTTGATGAGTCGGCCAAGCAGCTCTTCCAGCGCAACCCCGACTACGTGGCCCCCGGTGGCAATGCCTACGGCCAAAAGCAGCGGGCCCAGTGCCTGCGCGACTACAGCTGGTATCTGCGCCTGGTGACCTACGGCGTTCTCGCCGGCAGCACCGAGATGATTCAACAGATTGGCCTGGTCGGCGCCCGTGAGATGTACAACAGCCTCGGCGTACCGATGCCAGGCATGGTGGACGCAATGCGCACCATGAAGGAGGCCTCGCTCGCCCTGTTGAGCACAGACCAGGCCTCCCTTGCGGGCCCTTACTTCGACTTTCTGATCCAGGGCATGCAAACCAGCACCTGATTCAGACCATCCCAACCAGCACCAGGACCCGGAGGAGCGCTTGTCTCGTCCGGGTCTTTTTGTTGGACTATTAATGGGTCCCGGTTGGGATGCAAAAGAATCATCAATTGCTCGCACGGATGGAGCGACAGGATGATGCTCACTTTTAATACCCGCCGGCGGGACCGCGCACCTCACCCACCCCCCCTTATCTAAAGTCTCATCCAAGACGCAGCAAGGGTCTATAAATAAGTCTACCATGAGACAGCTGATCATTCTGTTGGCAAGCTGCTCGACCAGCTCCAGGGCCAGCAAGTCTCGAAGCCTCAGCAAGCCTGTTGCATAGCCCTAAGAGCTTGCGTACCTGTGTATGACACAGTGACGCAAGACTTCAGAGTCTGCTGCTGCAACGACTCTGAAGCGAGACGGATGATCTGGACCAGACCAGGTGAGATGGCTGGACAAGCTATTCAGGCCGTCTTCCGGCCACAACTACAAAGAACCCATGAAACACACGACTAGGGAGATGCAGGCAGAAATACGGAAAAATTGGAAATAAACCCAACTAGATGCCATCAACTAGGGGGCAAAGCTCACTTGCATATGCATCAGCTATCTCATCCAAGACTAATTAGTGGTCTCATTACAAGACCAGGCTGCTCAGGCCAAGAATAAAAATCCCACTCTCCCCAGGCAAGACCCTTAACAAGACCAACAATGAATCTCATGTGAGAAAAGAAAAACAGCTATCCGTCCAACATCTGAGCAGTCAAACCGTTGTGGCTAGCAATGATGATGCGCCCAAGCAAGCCGCAAAGTGCAGATCGCTAGTCTCATCCGAGAATCATTCCAGGACCAATTAGGTGTCTCAGATGAGAAGCAATATACGAGTCTATTCGTTGCGGTAGAGCTCTTTCAGTAGCTGGTAGGCCTCGTTTAGGCGCCGCATGGTTTCTTCCGTGCCGCCAGAGTCGGGGTGATGGCTCATCGCCAACTCGCGGTAAGCCTCCCGTATCTGTCGCAGGGTGAGCCGCTGACCCGGCGCCGTTGGCAGTTGCAGCAGCTTCAAGGCCCCATGCAGGGTCATGGTGTGTTCCAAGGTCTGGAACGAGGTGCCCTTACGTCGCTTGCGGAAACGATGAACAAAGCGCCTGATCAGCGTTGGTAAGCGGAGTTCCAGGGTTGAAGTGCTGAAGGGATCCTCCAGCAAACCTGCCATCACCATGACTCGCTCAAAAGTTGCGGGCTCCCTGCCCCAGCTGGGAGCCGTATTGGCCACCACATCGCAGGCAAGCGACCAAGTAAAGGGGCGGCCCTCACTTTGATCACTCTGGTCCCAAATGTCCTGGGCCAACCACACCATTGCGGCTTCCAGTACCGCCTCATTGGCAACCTTGCCGTAGAGCTCAAGCCAGTGGTCACGGGCTCTGGCCAAAGAGCGTTCGAGCACATCACCGCCTACATGGGGGAGAGGTTCTTGCGCCAGATCCATGGGTTGGCGTAAGGGCTGCAAACTGCGCTTGAGCTGGTCAGATTGGCGCCTCACAAAGCCAGGTAGGTCAATGCCGCTCTGACGAGGGCGCACATCCGCTGCCATTGACGCATCAACATCGAAGTCGAAGGCAAATTCACGATCAGCTGATTCCCGATCCAGGCACAGGTCTCCCCCGGAGCTCCGGGTCATCAACACCAAAGCCCCCTGTTCGTTGAAGGTTGATTCCAGGCTGGTTTGTTCGCTAAGGCAACCATCAGGCTGGTGATTGCCGTCGTTGGCAAGAACAGAGGTCTCAGCTTCCTCAGTATTTGGGAAGATCTCTTGTAGCAGACGCTCCAAAATATCTCCGCGACTGCGGATGCCCCACTCGGCCCGCAGCGCATCAATTTTGTCGAGCAAATCGACGGGCAGCTCCAGGCTGAAGCGGCGACGATTGGGGTCCGCCGGCTTAGCCATGCCTAACGGCCAATAAGGTCGCGCATCATTTCCTGCTGCGCTTCCAGGGCCTGCTGGTAGCGATCAACCAAGCTTTTATTCCCAGGGGTTGAAGTTTGGTTGGGGGAATAACGCGGCTGATAAATTGGCGGTGGTGGCAGAGGATTTGCTCTGAGGGGCGGCAGGCTGGGGAAGCGTGGCTGCAGCACCAACGGGGCCATTAATTCTGATCCATCCTGACCATCACGATCCTGATCTGGAATCGCAGGCAGGGACTGGGGGGGCGTCATCGCCGCGGGGGAGGCTGTGTTGCGAGCCAACTCAAGCAAACGCTCTCGCTCCTGCACCATGGCGACCTGACTGGCTGGCACGATGCTGAGTAGGTGACCAGGGGTGGCATCGGCCGGATAAACCAAGCTGATTCGAACTGGGTTGGATACACCTCCCCGAAGATTCAAAGAGGTGAGGGGCAAGCTTTGGCCAGAGCGCATGCCTACGTGCATTTCTTGAAGCCCTTCCTCCGTGCGTACTTGCAATGATCCCCTGAAGGCGGTGAAAGGTTTACCAGTGCCTGAGGCGGTGGGATGGCTGAGAACCAGCTCATAGGGGCCAGCCCCCTTGAGATTCAGATCGACATCAAATCGAACGCCGTAGGTGCCCACATTGTCTAGGGATGAATCCACCATGCGGCTGGCGAGTGGATTGACCTGCACCTCGAGCGTGCCGAAATTATGGCGGTTAGTGCTCGTTAGCGGAAAATGTAATGGACCTTGCTGAGCGAGATTATGGTTCAGGGTGGCTTGATAAGTATCACCTATAGCAACACCTCCCACACGGGAGAAAATTCGGCGGCCATTGATGTCAGCGATGCGGTTCAGGTAGACCCTGCCCGGAGCAAGCCGTCCCCGATCCAAAATAGCGATTAGATCCCAGTCGCTATTGGGTTCTTTCCCAGCAACAACAGCCATCTGAAAAGGTCCATCACTATTACCTTTCAACAAGGCGTTAGCAATGCCAAGCGCAGGCAGCTGGGTCTGAAATAGCACAATACGGCTGCGGGCAGGAATAGTAATATACTGATCAAGTTTTGGATCTAGACGACTGCGTAGAACTTGCACAGCTGTTGCATCTCCAGGACCGGTATTCCAAGGGCGAGGCCCGAGAGGTCTTACTCCCATCTTGTAATTGACAAGATAGGGCGCCTCAAAGCTGTTGCGTACTGCACCGGTTTCAAAGCGGATGTGCACTGCCCGCATTCCGGGATTGATCAGAATCAGCCCTAGGGTGAGTTCTGGACGCCTACCAGAGCGGGATAGCTGGCGGCGGTTCGGGGGGAAATACTTGTGGTGCATGTGCACCCCAAAATCACCGTTGAAGGTGAATTCGGCGTTGCGCAAGGGCTGTCCAGTCTCTTCGGCGTAGGCATACCCCGGCGCGGTGCTGATCAGGATCCCGGGGCCTTCAACCTCCTCCGGCTGGTTCGAGTGCAGAACCGGCACCTTGTTGAAGGTGCCATTTAGGGGACGGGCCTGTTGTCCCGCCATTAGAGCCACGTAAGCCGCCGCTGGCAGCGCCTGCAACAGGCCGAGGGGAGCCCCCAGGGCAGCTGCTATCAGCAGTTTGATCGGCCGCAACGGAAATCTGGTAATCAGGGTGTTGGGTTTGAGTGCAATGGCCCCTATTCCAAAAGGGTATGACGGGAAGTTGGTTGCAAACCCAGATTGAGAGCTCGTACAGGGGCTGGGAATGGAACTGACCGAAGGGTGTTTCGGGGCCATCGCTGGGGGAGAAACACAACACTCGGCAAGCCCGTCAGGGTCGCTAGAACCTTGAGGAACTTTCCCACTTTCTCATGCTTCCCCTCCTGGGCTGCTGTGGCAGCGTTGATGACGGTGGTGCTGGTAGCTGGAGGCGTCATCAAGAGCGCAAGCTGCGCATGCTTCAGTTCTGGCGGGACGGGGTGGAACGCCAGCTGGCAGCCGTAAATGCCACGATCAGCACGCTGGAGCAACAGATGGAGCGGGATGCGGCCTCGGCTGGAAGCTGAGGCTTGAGATCGCGTCTGCATTAAGTAGAGCGGCACGCATCTGTGCCAGGCCCTGCTTGAGCCTCCGCTGCACGGTCATCGGACTCACCTGAAGCAAGGCTGCCGTGCGCCGGTAGCTCCAGCCCGAGAGCACTACCTTCTGGATCACACGACGTAATCCGGGCTCAAGGCAAGCAAGTTGCTGACGCACTTCAGCTCCCTGATCCTCCCAGTCATCAGCGCCGGTGAATTCAGAGTCCGAGGGCCTGCCGTTCGAACCCTCATGAAGTCTGGTTTCCTCATAGCCAGTCTCCAGATCCAGGGGCCTGGCTAGGGCTTGACCACGTAGCAGTTCTTGCCATTGCTCAAGGCTGAGCTGCAGAGCTAGTCGCAGATCTTCGGCGCTGGGCTCCCGCCCATGGACACTGCTCCAGCTGGCCTTCAGTTGGCGCAGCTTGTCGTGCAGCTCCATCTGCCGGCGCGGTAACCGCACGGCCGATGCCGAATCACGCAGGTAGTGCAAGATGGCGCCCCGGATGTGCGGTCTGGCAAAGGCCTCGAAAGGAGTTGCTGTTTGTGGTTGATAGAGCTCGGCGGCTCGTAGCAGGCCCATCAGACCCACCTGAACCAGGTCGTCGAGGGGCTCCGGACAGCGGCGGCAGTAGTGCACAGCAATTGGGGTAACCAGACCGCAGTACTGGTTCACCCGCTGGTTGCGTTGTTGCAGGGCACGGCGGCAGAGGGATTTGGTTTTGATCGATTGGGTCATGGGCAAAGTTGGGTTGGCAGGGTTTTGGTTCCCTTCCTTTCCAACCAGCCGCGACGGGGCCCTATTGCGCAACCGAAAAATTACGGAACGTTGATCACATGTCCTTGTCGGGGGCAGCGGCAACCGCCTGCAGTAAGGACCAAGGCCCCTCTCGCTCCAGCAACTCGAGATCGGACCTTTCCGTGGCCAGCAGATAGCCAGCAAAGGCAAGGGCATTGAGGCTGAAGCCAGCGCAATGTTCCTGGGTGCGCCGCACGGTGAGCAGCCAGTTGTCGTCAAAGAGCAGGTTGTATGGGTGCCTGGGCTGGGCGTCCTGGTGGGGATAGCCCAGGCCCAGTTGCTCGGCATGCTCCAGGTAAAGGGCGGGTAGATCCCTACCCCCGTGGGCATCTGTGCGGCGACTCAGCCGATAGGCCCAGGGCCAGGGGCGCTCGCCCCTATCCAGCTGAACTTGGATTGCCGCAGACAGGGGCGTGCTGGCTTCTCCAGCGCGGCGGGGCAGCAGTTGCAGATGCCGGTGGGGCTGGCTGGCGCCAGAGGCGGCACAACTGTTGAAGAACCACAGCCCACCGGTGTCACTGGCCAGCAGCGAGACCCCGCGCCAGTCGTCAACAGAAAGCCAGCCGGATTGCGGCTGCCAGGAGTCCGTGATCAGGAGCAGATGGCCCGCCTGCACTGGATATTTGTTGAGCAGCACCACATGGCCGCTGCTGAGCCGTTCCACTTCCAGAGCTTGCTCCCAGGGCAAAAAAGGATTCGGCTTGGGGCCACCACGGCGTAGGTGTTTGGGGGTGGTGCTCAGCAAACGCCGCAACACAAATGGCTGGTGCTGCGGGGCCGCCAGGACCTCGGTAGCTAGGGGAACCAGGGAGCCGCTGGCCTGCGCCTGGCTGGATAACTGCAGCGCCAGCTGCCAGATGCGCTCAGCTCGCACCAGCCTTGAGGCGGGCCAGAGATGCTCCCTGGTAATAGTGACCAAGAATCTGGTTGTAGCGATAGCCCTGCATAGCCAGATCCTGGGCGCCGTGCTGGCTCATGCTTGCGCCGAGATGGCCATGGGCTTCCAGGGATATCTGGCGGTTGGCGGCATAAAGACTTTCCACGATGGCGCCCTGATAGCTGAGGATCATGCCGGCGGTGCTGGCGGCAGCTTGGCGGGTGCGTTCGTTGCTGCTCGAGAGGCCCTTGTAGGCCTGCCAGCGGGTTGTGTCACCAAGATGCCAGTGACGGTTGGCTGGGCGAGCCATGTGGGCGAGGGCATAGGAGCGGGCGGCTACGGCCTGGGCCCGCAGAGCCTCTAGCGACCAGCTGCTAGGCATCTCAGCTCCAACCACGGCACCGATGTAGTTCTCCAGACCAACGTGATTGACCACCCTGAGCCCGCCACTCTCCGGAATCAGACGCAGGCGCCCTCCATAGGGGCGGCCGTTGACCAGTACGGAGGTCCCACTGGTCTGCAGCCAGGCTTCTGGGCCCTGGAGCCAGAGTTCATTGAGGTTCACCGAACTGCCAGCGCCGCCCTGTTGGAGCAGCTGGCCGTCTCGGCTGACAACCTGCCAGGCTCCGCTGGCGGAGAGATCGGGGTTGGTGCCGGCGCCAAGCAGGGCGACGCGGATTTCCAGATCAACTCCCGGACCCGCTTCGGGCTCATCCAGGCCGAGGCTGGCAGTGGCAGTGGCAGTTGCTTGAGGGGTGGCTCGGCGCGCCTCGAGACGACGCAATTGCTCAGCTGCGGTAGTGGTGTCTTGAGCCGGGGGCGGCGTATCAATAAGGGCATCCAGCAACTCGCCCTGGGCGGCCCCATAGGGGCGGGGAGCCAGGCCCTGGGCCGCAAATCCCACCGCCACGGCTACAACGGCCATTGGGCCAGCCAGCATCAGTCTCCGGCTGAAGAGACCATGCAGATGAAGTCTTCTTGTCTGGAGAAGACTTCTGTTCTGGAGTAGTCCTCTGTTCTGATGTAGTCCCTGATTCAGGCGCAGACGGCTAGGGAGGCCCAGGAGTCGGCTCCGGAGCCATCGGCCTGCACCCGCAATGTGCCGTTCCAAAGGAGGTGGCCCGAACCGCTAAGTCGGATCATGCCCGAAGAAGCGCCATCACACACCATCCCCCCCGGCCGCGGCGAGCACTGCCAACCCACTACGGAGCTGCGGCCTAGGCGATCGAGCCAAAAAGGCGCAACAAGAGCGTGGGCAGATCCAGTAACCGGATCCTCATCAATGCCAAGTCCTGGAGCGAAGAACCGCAGCTGGTAGTCGGCTGGCCGTCCAAGCACGGAGGGAAGGTCGTCTATCGGTCCCTTCTCGATGGCCTGCATCAATACCAAGCCGCCCCGATCAGGACCCTCTAATTCCGCAGCCAGGCCAGGCAACTGGGCCAGCGCTGCCTCTGGCGAAAACAAGGCCACCCGATAACCGAGGCCTGAGCTCCAGTAGGCCAGGGGTGCCCCCCCTAGGCGTTCATGCAGCAACTGGATCAACGCTGGCGATGGCTCGGCCGGCAGCAGACCGGCGCTAGGCAGCACCAGCTGCCCTGAGCTGCCGCTGGCATCAAGGGCTACCGCCAGGGGGCCGCTGCGGGTGAACAGCTCCAATCCCCCGCCGGGCACCAGCTGCTGCCAGTGGCCCAAGGCCAGCAGGGCGGCGAGTGTTGCATGGCCGCAGAGGGGGACTTCGCAGCTGGGGGTGAACCAGCGCAGGGTCCAGCGGCCTTGCTGCTGCAGCAAAAAAGCCGTCTCAGACTGGTTGAGACTGCGGGCAATGGCCTGCAGGGCAACATCGCCCATGGGCTGAAGTAGCTGCACCACGGCCGCACCGTTGCCGCAACAGGGTCGGTCAGCAAAAGCCTCAACCAGCACAGCTGGCAGGGAGACAAGTGGCG
This sequence comes from Cyanobium sp. BA5m-10, assembly GCF_024346255.1. Classification (NCBI taxonomy): domain Bacteria; kingdom Bacillati; phylum Cyanobacteriota; class Cyanophyceae; order Synechococcales; family Prochlorococcaceae; genus Cyanobium; species Cyanobium sp. BA5m-10. The sequence goes on from NZ_JAGQCP010000003.1 coordinate 108,199, forward strand.
TTACAGCAGAGCCAGGAAAGGTCATGCTTGCTGCCACTCCGGCCGCAGATCGCGCTCCATCAGAGCCTTAACGGCGGCAGCAGGGGTGGTGTGGCCTTCGAGCACCAGCACAACCTGCTCACAGATCGGCAGATGCCAGCCTTTGCGGCTGGCAAGCTGCAGGGCCGCTCTGGCCGTGCGAGGACCCTCAACGGTTGCTGAAATGCGCTCGCTTGCCTGCTGCTCGCTGCAGCCCTCGGCCAGAAGCACGCCGCAGCGATAGTTGCGGCTGAGGCTGCTGTTGGCGGTGGCCAACAAATCACCCAAGCCAGCCAGGCCGTAGAGAGTGCTGGTGGCACCGCCTAAACCCTCCAACACCACGCCAATCTCGGCTAAGCCACGGCAGAGCAGGGATGCCTTGGCGTTCGCACCTAAAGCCAGACCATCGGAGATGCCGGCGGCTACTGCAATAACGTTTTTGAGTGCCCCTGCGGCCTCGGTGCCAATCGGATCTGTGTTTGTGTAGAGGCGCAGCGATGTGTCGCTGAGGTGCTGCTGAAAGCGGCGGGCTAGATCCTGATCCGCAGCTGCGATCACGCTGGCCGCAGGTAGCCCTTGGCGCACCTCGGTTGCCAGATTCGGCCCACTCAGCACCAGCAAGGGGGCATCCGCCAACTGGTTTGACCAGAGCTGGGTGGCAGTTGCCAGCAGCTGGAGATCCAACCCCTTGCTGCAGCTCAATAGCGGCAGTCCAGTGGGCCAATGGGGAGCCAGCTGCTCAGCCAGGGGCTGGACCCCTGCCATGGCTACCGCCGAAACCACCAAATCCTGGTTGGCAAGCAGGTCCACCGGACTGCTGCCAGAGCGCCGGGACCAACCCGTGACGATGTGACCTTGCTGACCCCAGCGCTCAAGCAGGGTCTGGCCCCAAGCCCCCAGGCCCAACACGGCGATGCGAATGCCCATCGACTCCGAAGCAGCAGGCAGGTATGCACTGCCATCATGCGGCAGGCCCGTGGGTGCGGCTTCGGCTCTGGAGTTTTTGTGGCAATGAGCTCAGCTTCGCCGTGGCATGACTGGCATGGCACGGGACTGGTGGTGGGGTGTGGCGGCATCGGCCAGGCCCTGCTCCAGGAGCTGGGCCGAATCGCCCCGGGGCTGCAGCTTGTGGGAGCTTCACGGCAGGACTGGCGATTGCCTGGGGATCCCCTGTGGCGCGAGGTCGAGTTTTTACCGGTGGATCTCACCGACGACTCCAGCCTCTCGGGGTTGGCAGCAAGCCTTGAAAATCACCCCCCCCTGCGGCTGGTGATCAACACGGCCGGCCTGCTGCATGGGCCCTTGCTCCAACCGGAAAAGCGCCTCAGTCAGGTGAATCGCCAGGCCCTAGAGCTCAGCTTTGCGGTGAATGCCTTTGCATCCCTGCTGCTGGCCCAGGCGATCGAATCCCTGTTTAGCCCCGCAGACCCATTTCATTTCGCCAGCCTTTCGGCCCGGGTGGGAAGCATCGGCGACAACCAACTCGGTGGCTGGTATGCCTACCGGGCGGCCAAGGCTGCCCAAAATCAGATGCTGCGCACCCTGGCCCTGGAATGGGCTCGCAGAAAGCCCAAGGGGTGTGTGAGCCTGCTCCACCCCGGAACCACGGCCACGGGCCTCTCCGCCCCCTTCCAGGCCGGTGTGCCGCCAGATCGGTTGTTCAGCCCAGAGCGCGCTGCTCAGCAGCTGCTCGACGTATTGGCGGTGCTTGGGCCCCAACAGACTGGGCAGTTCTGGGCCTGGGATGGGCAGCAAATCGCCTGGTAGCTCTCAAATCAAGCAGCGTTTGCTTGCAGGATTGCTAAGGAAATCACCTCAAGAGCGGAATCCTCCGTGGCCTCTAGGCGCACAGGTGGTGCCATGCCGTCCTCGTAGGCCTCAAGCCAGCGCGGCGCACACACACACCAATGGTCTCCAGGCTTGAGCCCGGGGAAGCCATAGGCGGGCGCCGGGGTGCTGAGGTCGTTTCCCTGGGCCTGGCTGTAGCGCAGGAAGGCATCGCTCACGACACAGCAGACGCTGTGACGACCCAGGTCGGCGGCATTGGTGCGGCAATGACCGTCGCGGAACCAACCTGTCATTGGTTGGCAGCCGCACACAACCAAGGGTTCACCCAGCACATTTAGCGAAGCGGAAGCTGGCTGGCTAAAATCGCTCACGGGAACCGGGGAAAATGTGGATAGCTCCAGTCTGGCCAGGCAGTTCGGAGGTTGCAGCACTGGGCTGACGACAAGCTTCAGAGCTATGCGAAAGGCAACACACCCGCACAAAGTTGGGCTAGGTAGTTGACGGATTCCGGGGGGGAGGCGTTAAAGGTCGAAGAGCGCGTTCACCCTGTCTTTCAGCGCGGCCCCCTTCATGAGCTGGGAATTCACCGAAGACGCGGCCTTTCTGGCCCTCTGCGACGCGTACAAAGAAAGCGGTGAACCCTCCGCCATGGAATTCCTCGCCCACGGCGAAGGGGCTTTCCATTTCCAGGAACTCACCCAGAACGCCGCCGGCGAAGGCATCGACCTGAGCGACTCCTCCAACCTGGAGAAGTTTCAGCAGGAGGTGATCGACGCCCTCGAAGACCTTTGCAGCTAGAGCTCAGGAGTAGAAAAAAGCAATCTCCTTAGCTTTCAAGCCATCCCATCCGGCGGCCTTAAGCCGGGCATCAAGGCTGGCTTGGTCGAAATGCTTCGAGCCTGTCTTGACGATGCGATTGCGCATCGATTTTTTGACACCGCTGCGGGCCCGCTGGCTTTCCAGATCCATCACCTCCGTGTATAGAGCGATCATCTCGGAGGGGATCGGGGTGCCATCCAGGTCGATGCCCGAGGCGATTGCGGCATCAACGCCGCCAGGTCCGGCAATGGCCATAGCCGTTTTGCAAGGTGATTGGCCAGGCTAGAAGCCGCCGCCCCCCTGCTCAGGCTGAGAAGTATCGAGCTTGGGTATGTAGGGCCACTAGGGCAGTGGTGCTCTGCTCTGGTTCGAGTTGGTCGCTCTCATCCATCGACATACCAATCCGCTCGGCACCGAGCCAGGCGAGCTGCTGGCGGGAGTCGGCCACATTTGGACAGGCGGGATAGCCAAAGGAGTAGCGGCTACCGCGATAGCGCTGAGCCAGCACGTCGCGCAGCGGCATCGCGGTGGGATCAGCAAAGCCAAGCTCCCGCCTGATGCGCACATGCACCCATTCGGCCAGAGCCTCAGCCAACTGGACTCCAAGTCCATGGAAATAGAGGTAATCGGTGTATTGATCGGCTTTGAAAAGCTGCTGGGCAAAGCTGGTGGCGCCTTCGCCCATGGTTACGGCCTGCATCGGCAACACATCGGTTGGCAGCGACGAACCATCGGCTGCAATTGCGAGATCTCGGTAGAAATCAGCAATGCAATAGCGGTTGCCTGAGCGCTGGCGGGGCAGCTCGAAGCGTCCTAATTGTTGCTTGCGCTTCGCTGGGTCAAACAAGACCACGGCGTTGCCACTACGGCCGCAGGGGAAATAGCCGTAGGCCACCCGAGGTGAAAGCAGGCCATCCTCGAGACAGCGCGCCATCCATTGCTGCAGAACGGGCTCCGCCTTCTCGACCAGCATTGCTTCGTAGTCTTCGCGGCTCTGCTGCTGGGTCTTACGCAGCTGCCACTGGCCTGCAAATAGGGCGTTGCGATCGAGGTAAGCGAATACTTCCTGCAGGTCGATCTCCTGCTCAGTCAAAATCTGGCTACCCCAAAAGGGTGGCTCAAGGGCGCTCTCTTCGGTCACAGCCGTAGAGCGCTGATCATTTGGTTCAACGCTGACAGTGACTTCTGTAGGGGAAATAGCTACGGCTTCTCTTGCCCCATCCGCCTTGGCAGGCTCTTCTGCGGCGGTCTCGGGAGAGACGATGCCAAGCCCCTCCGGAATCGGTCCAAGGAAACCCCGTAGGTCGTCCCAGGCACCGCCTGCTTTTGCCTCCATCAGGGCGTCCATGAAACGGAGATCGGCAAATGCGTCGCGGCCGTAGACAACCTGACCTTGATAGGCGGCCCGGCAATCACCATTAACAAACCTAGGCGTAAGTGCTGCCCCGCCAAGTATTACCGGCACAGCAATACCAGCCTGATTAAAGGCATCTAGATTGTCTTTCATGAAGGCCGTAGACTTCACAAGTAGACCGCTCATGGCGATGCAGTCGGCCTGATGCTGCCGCTGGGCATCGATTATAGCTTCACAACTTTGCTTGATGCCTAAATTGACTACGTTATAGCCGTTGTTGGTGAGAATAATATCTACAAGATTTTTGCCGATATCATGCACATCGCCTTTTACGGTGGCGATCAGGAATTTACCCTTGGCCGAGCTTTCTCCCTCGGCCGTTTCCATGTGGGGCTCGAGATGGGCTACTGCCGCCTTCATGGTTTCGGCGCTCTGTAAAACGAAGGGCAACTGCATCTGGCCGGAGCCAAAGAGCTCGCCCACTACCTTCATGCCGTCGAGCAAAAAGGTGTTAATGATCTGCAGTGGCGGGTAAGTAGCAAGCGCTTCGTTTAGGGAGGCATCAAGCCCGATTCGCTCACCATCAATGATGTGCTGCTTGAGACGCTCCTCCACCTTCAGGTCGGCGAGAGAGGGGCCTGAGGCCCTGGCCTCTTTGGCGCTCACCCCTTCAAACAGGGTTGTGAGCACGGTCAGAGGGTCGTAGCTGCAAATAGAACCCGGCTCATTGGTCTCAAAGCGACGCCGGTCGTAGATCAAATCGCGGCACACCTGCTGGTGCTCTGGACTGATCTTTGCCAGGGGCAGAATCTTGGCAGGGCTAATGATCGCCGCGTCCATACCGGCTTCGCAGCAGTCGTGCAGAAATACCGAATTCAGCACAATCCTGGAGGCCGGCGACAGGCCGAAACTCACGTTGCTGACGCCCAGCACCACATGCACCCCTGGTAAGTCGGTGCGAATGCGGCGGATTGCCTCAATCGTAGCCGCACCATTGAGCCGATCTTCCTCAATTCCCGTGGATATCGGTAGGGCTAAGGGGTCATAGAAAATCTCGTGAGCAGGAATTCCAAACTCAACCGCGTCTCGGTAGGCGCGCTGGGCGATGGCAAATTTGCGCTCCGCTGTGCGTGCCATTCCCTCTTCATCGATAGTGCCCACGACCACCCCGGCGCCATAGGCCTTAGCTAGCTCCAGCACCTTGAAGAAACGCTCGTCACCATCTTCGTAGTTGGTGGAATTGAGTATGCATTTACCACCGGACACCTTGAGCCCGGCCTCCATCTTCTGCCACTCGGTGGAATCAAGCATCAACGGCAGGTTGACGTTGGTGACGAGACGGCTCACCAACTCATGCATGTCCCGTTCACCATCGCGACCGACGTAATCGACGTTGACGTCGAGCACATGGGCATTCTCCTTCACCTGACCGCGTGCCACTCCCACTAGGCCATCCCAATCCTCCTCAGCTAGCAGCTCGCGCACTTTCTTGCTGCCACTGGCGTTAAGCCGTTCACCAATGATCAGGAAGGAATTGTCCTGGTGGTATGGCGTGGTGCTGTAGATCGAGGCAGCAGCAGGCTCACCCTGCAGCAGGGGGCGTGCGTGCTGGGTCTGGGGGGTACGCACCGGTCGAGCAGCTGGTTGCAACTCGGCTGCCAACTCGGTCAATGCGGCGATGTGGGCAGGGGTGGTGCCGCAGCAGCCACCGATCACCTGCACGCCTAGATCTTCAACGAAGTGCAGCAACTGCATCTTCATTTCGAGCGGTGTCAAGCGGTAGTGGGCTACACCGCCGATATTTTCTGGCAGGCCTGCATTGGGGATACAGCTCACCACAAACGGACTGTGCTCGCTCAGATAGCGGATGTGCTCCTTCATCTGCGCCGGTCCAGTGGCACAGTTGAGCCCCAGCACATCAATCGGGAATGGCTCCAAAATCGCCACCACAGCAGCTATATCGGAGCCGACCAACATTGTGCCGGTGGTCTCCATCGTCACGCTCACCATCAACGGCCGCCTCTGGCCGGTCTTGGCGAAGGCGTCCTCAATGCCCTGCAGGGCCGCCTTGATCTGCAGCACGTCCTGGCAGGTCTCGACAATAAATAGGTCCACATCTCCCGCCAGCAGCCCTTCGGCCTGCTCAGCA